>JALXCO010000240.1 GCA_026990885.1 Desulfurococcales archaeon | reverse complement strand
GTAGCTGGCTTAGGGCTCTACTCAGACCTTGTATGGCACCAGAACACACCGTTTGAATCGTTCTGGACACCTGCACACGCCACACTGTATGGTGGTATGATTGGTGTTGCACTCCTTCTACTTATAGCTCCAAGGGTTGGGGCGTGGAGAACCATTTTTGGTGGTGGTGTGCGGTTTCTCAGGATTCTACCGAGAATGAGCTATCCGCACCCCCTGGCTATAGCTGTGTTGGGCACGGCAACCGTCCTGGTTGCGGGGGCTCTCGATGAGAGGTGGCACTCTATTCTGGGTGGTGGTGAATCTGCATATAGCTGGCCGCATAATCTAGCTCTATCCGGCGGGGTGATCCTGGGTCTTGCCGGCGTGTCCATTATAGATCACGTGAAGAGGTTTTCCAGAGGTCTCGCTGTTTTTGGCTGGATAGTGCTTTCCGTCTCATGGCCCATCGTGCTGTATAGGTATGCTGGCTATGTTAGGTTCTCCTACAATGATCTTAGGGAGCTGGTCATGGATGAGCACCTGGCCCAGGACCCCGCTTGGCTGGGTATTATGGAGAACGTGATCAAGTACAATATAGCTGGTGAGAACTACCTTTTTGCGCCTCCAGCCATTTTTCTCGTGTCTGCTCTATTCCTGTATGTGGCTTCATCGATCCACCCGTTGGGGTCTGGAGGTTTCTCTAGGGCTGTAGCCAGGTTCCCAGCGTTTTCTTCCGCACTTATCTATGTGCTCTCGGTTCTCGCTATAGACTCTGCCATAAGATTTATGGGGTACAGGGCTATAACCCCTATCCATGTTCTCGTGTCTCTTTTGGCTATGGGCCTTGCCTATGATCTTGCTCGAAGGATCCTTGCAGGCAGAGATCTGGCGAGCTGGGCTGTAGCTATAGCTGTGGGGTCCCTAATATATGTGTGGCTCCTCTCATACAGCTTTTCAGAGGCCCTGATTGCCTTGCTTCTAGCCCTTGCTTTCGGTGTATCATCCATATATATTGGTAGGGCTCTGCTCTCCTCAATCAGGTCTCTCGACGCTAGGTTTGCGATATATATGCTTATCCTGATCGTCGCCGTGCCCCTCCTCCTAGGATCTGTGGACAGCTTCCTTAGGTATGAGGCCTGGTTCTTCCCACCCAGGCCATAAGGCTTCTTCCATATATTTCTTGCTTGAAGAACCTTTTTCTCCACACCCTCAATAGCTGCTTTCTGAACACGGTGGTTAACCTATGTTAAGGTGCTGATTAATAATGCGTCTTTAATGATCGTATTTGAGGGTGCTGCTTGATGGGCGGCGGGCCACCACCTAAATCTACTCTGCTCCTGCTGGGCCTATTCATGATCCTGATGATTGGCGTGTGGTTTATTGTGCTGTCGATACTGCTTAGTAGGGGTCCCGTGGGGTGAGATCTTGGATAGGTGGGAGGCTCTCTGGATAGTTATCGTGGCGGCTACTCTAGGTATATTTATCGGCACACTGGTGGCGATAGCTGGCGTGGGATACATCCCCCCGTCTGAGGTTGAGGCGGAGTATAGACCCACCGATGCTGTGGAGGAGTTCAAGCCTGGGATAAGGAGCCTTGGGGATGGTGTATACGAGGTTAATATACTGGCGTACAGATTCTCCTTCCAGCCTAACAAGATTGTGTTGGAGAACCCCAAGGAGGTGAGGTTCAGGATCTACTCAAGCGACGTGCTCCACGGATTCAGCATCATCGGCACCAACGTCAACATAATGGTTATTCCCGGATACATCTCCGAGATCGTGTGGAGACCCCCGCCGGATTTCGAGGGCAGCTACCTAGTAATATGCAATGAGTACTGCGGGATCGGGCATTCAGGCATGTTTGCTGAGCTAGTGATCAAGAGGTGATCCTGGTGTTCAGGGATTACGAAAAGGTGTTCATGAGGATCTCTATCCTATTCAGCTTCGTAGCACTGGCTCTAGGCGGGTTATTCGGGTTCATACAGCTGGTTTCCAGAACACCTGGATTCCCCAGGCTGGTTGATGCATCAGGCTACTATACAGCTCTAACCGGTCATGGGGTCTTGATGGCGATTATATGGACAGCATTCTTCATAATGGGTATAGCCGTGTTCGTAATGGTTTCAGAGCTCAGGGTCAACTTCAGGAAGACGCTTCTGGGGCTAACCCTCGTCCTGACTCTAGGCGGTACAGTGACCGCCGCTATCCCTATTCTCGCTGGGAGGGCCTCCGTGCTGTACACCTTCTACCCTCCCCTTATCGGTCACCCGCTCTTCTACATAGGTTTAGCGGTGGTTATTGTTGGCACATGGGTGTTTTCTGCCGCAGTGATAGATGTTTTCCTTAGGTGGCGCAGAGCCAACCGGGGTGTTGGTATCCCTGTTGGGGCCTTCGGGGTTATAACGACTATAATTATATGGCTTGAGGCTACTCCTGGATTATCTATCGAGGTTTTAATGGACCTTATACCCGCCTCCCTATTCGGTAAACCAGTCGACGTCCTGCTGGACAGAACCCTATTCTGGTACTTTGGCCATCCGCTAGTCTACTTCTGGCTTATCCCGGCTATAGTCGCGTTCTACGCTATAATGCCCAAGCTGCTGGGTGTAGAGCTATATAGCGTTAAGGCGGCTAAGCTAGCCTACATACTGTTTATACTAGCCTCCACACCTGTCGGTCTGCATCACCAGTTCGTCGATTCAGGCCTGAGCTTCGAGGCCAAGCTTCTCCATACAGCCCTAACCTACTCAGTTGCGCTGGGCAGTTTCGTGACTGCATTCAACGTTTTAGCCACTCTCGAGAGGGCTGGTAGGGCTAGGGGTGGTGGAGTGTTCTCATGGGTTCTGAAGCTGCCCTGGAGAAACCCTGTGTTTGCTGGTTTAGCCCTGGCCTTTATACTATTCGGCTTCGGCGGGATCGGCGGTATAGTTAACGCGAGCCTAACCATGAACTATGTTGTGCACAACACCCTATGGGTTGTTGGGCACTTCCACCTAACTGTAGGCTCTATAGTAACCCTTGTGTTCATGTCTATAACCTACCTTATATTCCCCGTGGTTTTCGATAGAAATATTTTCAGCGGCTCTCTAGCCAAGATCCAGCCGTACCTGTGGTTTGTAGGGATGTTCATATTTGCCCTAGCATACCATATAGCCGGTATATACGGTGCGCCCAGAAGGGTCGATGACTCATCGTATATGGGCCTGTCTCCAGAGATCTGGTCTCCCCTTCTCCAGATAGGTGCTGTTGGTGGGCTAATCTTCTGGCTTTCCGGCGTGATCTTTATACTTAACGTGTTTGCATCGCTAAAATTTGGCGCGCCAGCAACCGTTAACGGTGCCTCTCTGTCTGAGGGATCCGGTGGCGAGCAGGGGGATGAGCCCACGATCTTTGATAGGCTCTCGATATGGATTATTGTGGCGTTGATCCTTATAGTAATCGGCTACACAGTGCCTATGATGGAGATATTCTCTAGGGGGCTATCGCCTGTTGAGATAGTTTATATCGGTGGGTAGCTTTATGCATCTTAATACATGGGTATGCTTTTTTCTACATCTATCTACTTCTCTATAGCTATACTAATAAGCTTGAATTATCTATACGATGTATAGGTTGATGTATTGTATATACTTGAGGTTTTGTTTAGGATCCCCTGCACATGGATCAATATGGTTAAGGGAGAAATCCTATACATGAACTGCAGACCCTGGAGCAGCTACGGGATTAAGGTATTTCTCATGGTTAAGGGGAGGATCTCCGCGGACAGCATGGGTAAAGGGAGAGTAAGGGTGTCGTCTGTGGAGAACCTCGATGAGGAGACTTCTCTCTCTATAATAAGATCCGACAGTTGCCCCTGCAGGCTGGCTGGGCTAAGCAACACCCATATACTCTCAGCCAAGGTTTCTGGCGACAAGATCAGGATGAAGATCATCACAGAGAGCAGAGGCGAGGCCAGGAGCATTCTGCAGTCTATGAGGAGTGCGGGTATATCGATCATCGAGTACAGCCTTAGGAAAGCCTCCCCCAAGGACTTTCTAACCTCCAGGCAGAGAGACGTTTTAATATCCGCACTAAATAGCGGGTACTACAACATACCAAAGAAAACCAGTATCAAGGATATAGCCACATCGTTCGGGATCTCAAAGCCAAGGGCTTGGGAGTTGCTGAGGCAGGGTGTGAGTAAGCTGATTTCTAAGGCGGCTAACGGCGAGATTGTCTAGTTTCCTCTCCCCCCTTGATCAGGATTAACTGGATATAGCTGGATATATGCCTGTTATATTTAAGGATGCAAAGCGATCTGTATACATGATACCATGGAGCAATACAGCTATCTAGCCCATTCGGGGGGGGGGTAGGTTTATTCTCGCCTGACACAAAAATATATGTCCTCAGCGAGGACGGAATAAAGATATCTACCCTGGGAGACCTATACTTCCTCAAGGAGTTCAGACCCAGGATTCTCTGTGTTGATTCAAACCTATCTATAGGGCACTGCGATATAGATGATCTTATAGTCGAGAAGCTAAACAATGTGGAGGTTCACGAGTTCATCTTCGACAGGCCCCAGGGTGTTTTGAGAACCCTCAATAGGGACTCGATCATCGTGTACAGCGATCACTGCCCCCTAAGCTCCATCTGCCCCTACACAAAGGTTTGTGGATTCGCAAAATACTGTGAGATTTCCTTCAAGTCTCTCGATGACTACTCCTTTAAGTACCTCAACTTCAACGAATCCTACAACTTCAGGGCTTTGGGATATATAATCGCCTTTATCGATACCCTCCTTAATAGGGAGAAGTCCGACTTTAAGACAGGCAAAATCATACTTAGGTCGAATGATAGGGCTGTAGCCTCAATATATGAGTTCCTTAAGTGTGTCGGGATGTTCAACAATATAGAGAACATCAAGGTTGGTAGGGAAGAGATCTATATACATAGCCAGCACGTAGCCAATATATACAGAAAGTTCTCTACAAAAGCGTGCGGGAACGATAGATTCCCCATCTACGCATACCTACTTAGAAACTTTGCTGTAGGATACGTTAAGGCTCTCATCGATCTTGGTGTGGTAGACGCAACCAAATGGATGGACGACCCCGAGATCTATAGGCTCTCCGAGTACCATAAGCTCATACCAGACCCCATGGTTGTCGATAAAGAGGTGTCTATCGGGGCGAAAATACCTGTTCTGCTGAAGACCTCCAGGAGGAGGTATTCGGGGGATATGATAGGTATCAAGGTGTCTGAGCGAGACAGGCTGGTTATTGCAGCATCTGTACCCGTGCTGTTGAGAACTGTAGAGGGCTAATTGATTAGGGCGGTGGCGGCGCCCAAAGCCCCGCATCCTTGGCCGCTAGACGACCCGGCTTCAATATATTTTAATGTCTTTAGAGGGTAATAATGTTTCCAGCACGAACCTGGCCATCCTCAGCTTGAGCTTCTTCACTGGCGATAGCTGGTGGAGCCCTCTCTTTAGACTGGGCTTGGTGTAGTGGGACGATACGTCTTTTCTGAAGTCCAGCCCTATAAGCTCAATGGATCTAGGCTCCATGGAGAGGGCTAGCGCTATAGCTCTATCTCCATCAGTGAATCCGGGTATGATCATGACTCTATCGCATGGCGGGATTGTCTGTGTTGTGATCACTATCTTCTCTCTATACTTCCTCATCAGCTCTATAGCGCTGTATGCTAGCCCCATATTGTCTCCGTGGATATGTATGAACGCGTATCCTCCAAGATCTAGTATGTCTCTAAGTGTTTCCAGTCCCCCGTCCAGGTCTGTTACGGAGATCACTACTCCGCTCAGATCTTTATGTAGGTCCTGATCCTCAACCAAGATCCTGCATGAGCCATCGGCACATATTATATGGTCTGAAAGCTCTATAAGCCTCTCAAGAAGGCTTCTATTATAGATCGATGGCCCAGCCCCAATAACTAGAATGCTTTCCCTCCCAACAGCCTCCTTAATCATTTCTAGAACAACATACGGGTTCTCCAGATCTATGCTTTTAGAGATTAAGCAGCCCGCGTTTGAGGCGTTCCACTCCTTATCTATGTCGAACCCTAGGTAGCCTAGGATTACTGTGTATGTGTTGGCTATCCTGAATTGATCTATATGCTGCACCATGCATCAATCTACCCGGCTAAAAACCATATGAGCGAGGACACCACCGCCGATATGTAGAGCATGATCCATATTGAGGCAACAAGCTCGGGCTCTCTAAGCCTGTTATTGAGCGTAGCTATATGCACAAGCGTTATAGGTGCCTTCCTACTCTTGTTGGCCTCTATAACCCCGTTGGAGACTATGACGGGCCTCTCCTTGATCTCTCTACGCTCCTTAAGCCCACCTATGCTGAGGACTATCGTGTATCCATTAACTACTAGAGGGAGCATGGATAGGATTATGAGGAACTCTGATCTAGATAGGAAGGTTAGAAACGCTATCCATGACCCGATCATGAAGGCTCCCGAATTACCAACAAATAGTTTAGCCGGATACATGTTGTGAACCAGAAAACCGAGTACCCCTCCTATGGTTGCTATATGTATCAGTGTGTAGGAGTATGTGTCTATAGATCTGGCGATCAGTATTGGGGTGAGGGTGGTGAACACCACCAGATACACTCCAGCCAGCAAGCCGTTGTGCGTATCGATCATGTTTGACGAGTTTAGGGCCACAGCGAATGCCGCCACAACTATTAGGGGGTAGATTATGGTTAGCCTAACGCTCCCTAGGAAAAGCACCTCCGGCCTAGGATCGTATATCCCTAGAAGAATCATCGGTAGAGCTGGTAGCATCGATAGGAGAACCTTCCTCCTTGCGGGAAGCGTTTTGAAATCATCAAGAAGCCCTACAGCTAAACCTATGAAGGATACAAGCATGAACCCCAACGTATAGATGTTCTGGGCGATAATGAAAGGGATCACTGGCACAGCGACAAGGGCTAACCCTCCAAGGGATGACGCGTAGCTCTCCCAGGGCTTATGTATGTCTCTACCAACCAGGTTGAGGCGCCAGCCAGCCCTTATGGCTAGGTACCCCAGCACCCATGTAGCCAGTATTGAAGCCACGGCAACAGTCGTTAGCGGTGGTACGGGATTAAACAACGTTAATCACAATAGGGTTTTATAGATATGTGGCTATAAATAGTTTCCTCCAGATGCGTGGGGACTAAACATTAATTCATCTCTATATCAACAACTAAGACGGTAAACAGTGGATGGAGACTATAGGTATACTCCCGCTAATCTCTATAGCATCATATATGCTTATTCAAGCAACCCATATAGCCTATTCTATAGGGTTCTGGAGATATCGCGACGGCTCAAGCCACTTATCTAATACTCATGCAGACATAAACCATGATAGTGTTGATGCCGCCGCATCGATTATTATACCTGTTAGAAACGAGCCCCCATATATATTGGGGAGAACATTAAGGGAGCTGTCTAGAATTGTATGGCGGAGGGATAGGCTGGAGATAATTATTGTTTCAGACGACTCCGACGAGGATCTAAGGCGTGGTTTGAGGAAGCTGGTATATGAAGCCTGTAAGGAGCATGGGTTGAATATACGTATCGTATTTAGGGATAGGCCTGTAGCGGGGCGTGCTGGAGCTATAAATGAGGGCATAAGAAGGTCTTCAGGAGACATCATATTCATTATAGATGTAGACAGCATACCGAGCCCTAGGGCCCTCATTGAGGCCTACAGGTTTATCGAGAGATACAGCTGCTCATGTGTTGTTCTTAGGTGGGTCGGATACTACGAGCTAGCGACTAGGCTGGCTTCCGCCTTATCGACTATCATGAGCTATATAGTCTCTATCCTCTATAGGGGTAGATCCGGTTTGGGTTTACGGGTTATTCCCCTGGGTTCAGGCACCGTCTATAGGAGATCGGTTTTCGAAGCGGTCGGCATGTGGGATCACGATGTTGTTCAAGACGATTACTGGATGGGTATAAAGATGATTACTAGAGGCCTAAAAACATGCTATATAGACCACGAGCACGTTAGGGTTTTGGTGCCCTCTACATATCCTGCATTCAAGATCCAGCAGTCTAGATGGGCGTATGGATCTATACAGGCTCTAAGAAAGGGATTTAGGATGATTATGGGCTCCAGGTTTATTAGCGCTGTGGATAAGGCGGATCTAGTGTTGTACGGGCTCCACTACCTCCCTACAGTGGTGTCTATAGCTACATTAATAATATACCCCCTAGCACTTATAGCTGTATACCACGGCCTCATCTATGCGTCCCGGGACCCCATGGAGGCTATAGTCCCTGTATTCCTATCGTGGATCGCTCTATCCGCCCTATACACAATCAACTATATTAGAATCATACATCATAGGGACCCCAGCGAGAGCCTATATAGGGTCATCAAGAGGATAGGCACGGCATCAGCCGTTACACTTGCCTCATCTATAGAGGTTTCCATGAATTTTATTCAGGGACTCTTCAGCGACCGCTACAGATACTCTATAACTCCTAAGGGCGTTAAGGAGGAGATGTGGGGGCTTCTGGATAAAACAAGATCTGTGCTGCTTGAGGCTGCCGCGGGCTCTATACTTGCTTACGGGATCTATGTAGCGTTGATTCAGGGGTTTACTGTATCTGTTCTGTGGCTTCTGGCCAATGCTGCATCGATCGTGTACACGATCGTAGTACACATAGCCTCCCTCACCGCATCTAGAAGGTGATTACCTGGTAGCCATTATTCACATACCACGCTAGCCTTTCGGCTGCAGGCTCAAGCCTTATTCCGAGCTCCTCAAACTCCTTCTCGGCTCCCAGCTCTCTAGCTATCATTATGCATGCGGAATCTATAGCCCCCATCCTGCCCAGCCTATCGATCAGGGCTTTCAGCTCTTGGGGAGCTTTCAACATATACTTCTGGCTTGAGCCGAAGAACATTATCTTGAGGTCCTCGAACCTCTCCTTCTCTATATTAACCATTGCGGACAGAAGCGCTAGCCTGAACTTTTCCGGCGAGTCCTCGCCCGACATGATTAGGTATAGAACCTTCGCCATATGCGTGTGCCCTCAGTATTTTTCTAGGGCTTCAGCATCTAATGTTTTATTGTTTAAATATATTGAGGGAAATATTTATATATTCTCTGAAGCCTACTATCTGGTAAGCCGGGTGAGAGGTGTGGGCAAAACAGTATGTTGTGTATAAGATTGGCGGCTCTATCCTTAGAAACTACAGGGATATAACCCACACACTAGAATTTCTCTTCTCCCGCAAGCTGGAGGGTTCCGTGGTTGTTGTTTCGGCCATCAAGGGTGTGACGGATCTAATCATAGATTTATGCAGGGGCAGATACTCCCGCGATGATGCTCTAGAAACTATATATGCGATCTACAGCGATATCATAGATGGATTTGGTTTAGAGGGCTTCTCTAGGCTTCTGGATTCATCGATCAGGGAGCTGGAGAGGCTCTCTAGATTATGCGGGGCCTCTAAGGTTGCTTTAGATGAGGCATTGTCCTTCGGCGAATTATTTACTTCTCGACTGATCTATAGCCTGCTGGAATCTAAGTTGGAGAGGGCTGCCTACATAGATCATAGGATGATGGGCCTAACTACAGACTCGAACTTCGGGGACGCCAAGCCCATCCTACCTGTATCGAGGCGAAATATAGCTAGGAGGCTGACCCCCCTGCTGGATAGGGGATACACCGTTGTTGTTCCTGGGTTTATTGGTGTTGATAGAAGGGGTAGAACCACAACTATGGGTAGGGGTGCCTCGGATCTTACTGCATCGGTTATTGCCTTCTCGCTGGATGCCGCCAGCCTATATTTCGTTACTGATACCTCGGGTATATTGAGTTCGGATCCTAGATATGTTCGGGATCCTAAACCGGTTAAATGCCTCGATCTCGAGGAGGCTGAATACGCGTCGAGATACAGGGTTAAGGGTATACATCCGCTGGCGTTTAAGGTTCTTAAGCGTTTTAGGGGTGGGGTTATGGTTATGGATCGTTTTGGTGGCGGTACAGCGATATGTGGAGACTGCGGCGACTATGGCCCCAAGATTCTTGTTGGTGTTGAGGGTAAATACATTATTATCGGTAGATACAGCAAGCATGTGCTCTCCGCTTTCAGTGGCGGTTTAGAGGATCTGGGTCTGAAGGTTTCTTCAATCTCTGATCTACATGTAGAGCTTGAGTCACCTAGGGAGGGTTTAGACATGGATCAGGTATATAGGCTCATATTTGGCGGTAGAAGGGTGGTGCATGATGGTTGAGTCCTATGATGTAGCTATACTGGGTTCAACGGGCCTTGTCGGCCAGAGATATGTTGAGATCCTTTCTAGGCATAGATGGTTCAACATTGTGGCTCTATCATCGAGCCCAGGCAAGCACGGGCTGAGGTATAGGGACGCTGTCAGCTGGTCGATCGGTGGGGATATACCGGAGGACATAGCCGATATGAAGGTTTACTCACCCAAGCCAGAGCATTTCAGCGGTGTGGATATAGTGTTTTCCGCGCTACCTACGGAGGTTGCCCGCGAGATTGATAGGGGGTTCGCTGACTATGGATTTACTGTTTTCTCTGATTCAAGCCCATATAGAATGGATCCTGATGTCCCCCTCATGATTCCTGAGGTCAACCCCGACCACCTTAATCTACTCGAGAGTCAGAGCGGTAGATTCAGGGGTAGGTTGATTAAGACTCCCAACTGCACTTCCACGGTTTTCACTTTATCTATCAAGCCGATAATAGATCTTGTTGGGGAAGGCATAGAGATGATCAATCTAGTAACAATGCAGGCTATATCGGGCGCGGGATACAGCGGGCTCTCAGCTATGGCTATCCAGGACAATATAATACCATACATCAAGAATGAGGAGGAGAAGCTGGCTGAGGAGCCTAGAAAGATTTTGGGTAGATTCGAAAGGGGCCATGTGGAGCATAGAAAGCTAAACATAGAGGCGGTAACAACAAGGGTTCCAGTGTCGGAGGGCCACACGATTGTTGTGGAGGCTATAGTTAGGGGGGATATTGATCTGGATGAGGTAGCGGGAAGCCTCAGTAGATTTAAAGGGGTCCCGCAGGAGCTTAAACTCCCTACAGCCCCTAGATCCCCGGTGAGGGTATATAGGAAGATAGATAGACCGCAACCCAGGCTCGATAGAGATCTTGAGGGTGGAATGTCGATAGCTGTCGGCAGACTAAAGCTAGCTGGATTCGGCGACTATAAAGTTCTAAAATACATTGCTCTCGGGCACAACACGATTAGGGGGGCTGCTGGAAACACTGTTTTAACCGCTGAACTAGCTGTAGCTTTAGGATATATGAAGAGATAGATCTGTAACGCCTCGATCTCTGGTATTTATTTAGGTGTCCATGGATACTATACCGATGAGGCTTTCAATACTTAAGCCTTTTCTCTCTAGATAGATCCTCATACCTTCCCTTATCTCCTCAATTATCTGGGGTCCCCTATCAATTATCGCTGAGCATAGACCAACCAGCTTCGCTCCAGCCGCGATCATTCCTACCGCCTCTCTCCACGTATACACCCCTCCAACACCAATGATTTCGGGCTGGTACTCCCTATAGACCTCCGCAATCATCCTAACTGCTAGGGGATAGATGCATTTCCCAGATATACCTCCAGTCCCGTAGGATAGTATCGGTTTAAGCTCCTCAACATCGATAATCATGCCTTTTAGAGTATTTATCATTGTTAATCCATCGGCTCCAGCATCCAGGATTCTGCCCGCGTACTCCGTTATGGGGTCTATAGGGGGCATCTTAACGAATACGGGTGTGGTGGCTATGCTCTTGGCCTCTCTAACTATATTGACCGAGTCCCTGAATCGGGCTACACCGTAGCCCGGCCTGTTTGGGCTGCTTAGATTAAGCTCTATAATGTATGCCTTCGGATCCACAGCCTCCACGGCTTTAAGGATCTCAGATAGAGTTTGGCCTGTAACACTCGCTATTATGGGGCACTCGATGCCGTCTAGCTCGTTGATGAACCCGACACCTGGATTGCCAAGACCTATTGCGTTTAGGTAGCTTCCATCACTGAACCTGATTAGTGTTGGAGGCCTATGGGGCTCCAGGGGCTTAACCGTTAGTGTTTTTAGCGTTATGGCGGATGGCCTATATCTTCTACATACCTCCCTGATATATCCATCGACATGCGGTAGGGCTCCCGAAGCGACTATTATGGGGTCCCTGAAGCCTCTACCGGCTAGCTCTATCAAGCATGTTCACCCCTGGATACCTTCCGTGTATATCGCCTTCGCTAAACACGGTCTCCCCACCCACAATAGTTCTGTAGACCGTAGCGCTAAGTCTGAATCCGTTTAGCGGTGTATGAACGG
>JALXCO010000239.1 GCA_026990885.1 Desulfurococcales archaeon | reverse complement strand
TGGATCTTAGGAAGCTGCATAGCGAGGGCAAGATCAATGCCGGCGTCGACGTGATAAACGGCAAGGTTGTTGATGATATGTCCTCGATAAACATTGTTGACCCTGTGCTGGTTAAGAAGCAGGTTATCAAGGCTGCTACTGAGGCTGCGACAACCATATTGAAGATAGACGACGTTATAGGTGCTGCACCAAAGAAGGAGGAGAAGGGCAAGGGTGGAAAGGGACCTGGAGGAGAAGAGCCTTCGATGCCCTCGTTTGACTAGCTAGGTAGAGTTGGAGGGGTAATCTCTAAGGATAACTCTATTTCTACATGTTGTCTGCCCTGCCCTCTATCTGTATATTTATTTTTTAGTTCTGTTTCCTCGGTAATGATTATTCTTAAATAGATTCTTGTGTATTGTAGATATAAGGGAGCGTTTAGGGATGCCTCAGCTAGATCTTCTGAAACTTAAAAAGCTCACTAGATACGAGTTTGCCCGTATAGTTTCAGCTAGAGCTCTCCAGCTCTCCCTCGGTGCTCCTCCCCTTATCGATATTGAGAGGTTGCCTAGGAAAGATCCTATTGAGATAGCCTATGAGGAGGTTAGACTTAAGGTTCTACCTATAGTTATAAGGAGGAAGCACCCGAGCGGGCGGGAGGAGCTTATTTCCTTATCGGAGGTTATATAGTATGGTTATTGAGGAGAGCAGCGTTAAGCTGGATAGGATTGGGGAGATAATATCTTCGAGGTTTATTGTTAAGGATAAAAGCAGGTCTAAAGTGGCTAATAGGGAGGTCTATGAATATATTGTTGTCCCTAGATCGCTTTCTAGAATCGATGAGGATTTCAGATACGTATATAGGGAGATCAATAAGCACGGCTTCTACGCCCAGATGCTTGAGTACTCAGACACCTATAAGCTCTACGTGATTAAGGGTGAGGAGTCCTCGAGCCAGATGACCCTCACGCTTTCTCTACTGGCTATCACTCTGGTAACGGTTTCCGTTACCGCCTATCTATGGTATCTCTCCCATATAGAGTTCATTAAACTGGTTGGGATGAGCGATCCTATAGCGTCGGCTTTCGGGAGTTTCTACGTCATACTTATAGCGCTATCTATAATAGGTCCTCTAGCTCTGCATGAGATGGGGCATTATACTGCTTCTAGACTTCTCGGGGTCCCCGTATCGCTACCCAGATTCATTCCAGGCATACCTGGTATAGGCTTAGGGACCTTTGGGGCCATAATATTTATGCGCTTCCCTCCTCCGAACCTGAATAGCCTAGCTATAGTTGCTGTATCAGGCCCTCTGGCCGGCTTCATAGCTATAATAGCTGTAACTCTATTTGGCTTATCCTCCTCATTCTATGTCGAGCCTGAGGTTATTGCTGGGCTTTCCGAAAGGATAGTCACCCTTGATCTTGCGCCACTGATATTTGTGGCTATAGCCAACCTATATAGTCCAGGCGATATCCAGCTTATCTTAAGCCCTATAGCTTACTCGGGGTACTTTCTGCTTCTGATACACTTCCTAAACCTGCTTCCTGTGGGCCACCTAGATGGTGGCCAGATTCTCAGATCTATAACCAGCCCAAAGACCCATTCAGTAGTGAGCCTATCCGTGGTTATGTCTTTTCTGGTCCTCTCCGTTTTCATTCAGTCCACGATTCTGACTAGTATAGCTATCTTCCTATTTATAATATATGTTTTAACGGGCCTGCGGCCCCACCCGGGATCTGCTTTTACAGGCTCTAAACCCGGGTTAGCTTCGTATGTATCGGTATTTCTATGGCTATTTATGCTTATACTCACCATGCCTATACCTATAACCTAAAGCCGGGCTTAGGGCTTAAATCCTTTAGCTGGCTAGATACTGCCTTAATATCCAGCTGCTCGGGGTATGCTTTGAGGAGGAGAACCAGTAAAGCTGGTATCGATGGCTTGTGTAGGGGTTGCGTCGCTATCATAGCTGAGAAGCCTAGGTCTGCCTACAAGATTGCTCTGTATCTATCAGGGGGTAAGCCCGAGAAGATAAGTGTGGACGGCATACCGGTATGGCGCTTCGTGTATGGGGGGAAAACCTATGTTGTTGTTCCCTCTGCCGGCCACTTATTCAGTATATCTACACGGCGCCGTGGGTTCCCTGTGTTTGAATATATGTGGCTTCCTAGGCATCTTGTTGAGAAGGGTAAGGGTTATTTGAGGAAGTACTATGATGTCTTCTCAAGGATTCTTCCTAGAGCCTCTATGTACATCAACGCATGCGACTACGATATTGAGGGCTCGGTTATAGGGTATATGATCATTAAGAAGTGGGGGGATGTAGCCAGGATGAGAAGAATGAAGTTTTCCGCATTGACTAGAAGCGATATTTTGAGGAGCTTCAGGAATCTTGCGCCTGCTGACTATGACATGATTAATGCTGGCTTGGCTAGGCACGAGCTGGATTGGCTCTGGGGCATAAATGTGTCTAGGGCCTTAACCCAGGTTATGAGGTCCCTCTTTGGGGAGCTTGTTAGGAAAGCTCTTAGTGCTGGGAGGGTTCAGACACCCACATTGTTTGAGGTGGTTAACTCATATATAGCTAGGGAGTCCTTTGTTCCTAGAGTGTTCTTCAGTGTCGATATATATGTGAGGTATGGTGGCTCTGAATACAGGCTCGAGTCTGTGGATGGTGTTTTTGATTTGAGGAATTCGGCTGTTAGGTATCTCCAGAGTGTTAGGTCTGATCCTGTTGCCGTTGTTGTGGACTATGTGTCTAGGCGTGTCCACATAGATCCTCCTAACCCGCCTAATTTGAGTGATGTTCAGCACGATATCTATAGGCTCTATGGCGTCTCTCCATCGCAGACACTAAAGATTCTTGAGGACCTCTATCTAGACTCCCTTATAAGCTATCCAAGAACCAATAGCCAGAGGTACCCGCCCTCCATAGACTATATATCTATCCTTGAAGCCTTTAGGAGTGCTGGTGTCTTCTCCAGCTATATTGATAGGATCCTGGGTAAAGGTGGTGTGAGGCCTAATAACGGTAGGGGTGAGGATCCCGCTCACCCAGCTATATATCCTACTGGGGAGCTTCCAAGGGGCTTTCGATCGAAGCTTCATAAGGCGATCTATGAATATATTGTTAGGAGGTTCATATCGACATTCATGGACCCGGCTATAGTGTCTAGGTCTGTTGCTTTGTTTGATGTTAAGGGTAGGAGGTATAGGTTGTCGGGCTCTGTGGTTGTAGTGCGTTCATGGCTGGATGTATTTAGCTACTATAGGGTTGATGAGAAGAGTATCCCTGTGTTTGTTAAGGGTTCTAGGGTCCCTATCTCTAGATCCGGTATTAGGAGGGTTTATGAGAAGCCTCCGGCTCTATATAATAAGAGTTCTCTGCTTAAGTGGATGGAGAAGATGAATATAGGTACTGAAAGCACTAGGGCTGAGATTATAGATATCTTGTTTAAGAGGAAGTATGTTGAGGGTTCTAAAAGCATTACCCCTACAAGGCTTGGTTTGCTTGTGTATCATGTGGTTAGCAGGAGGTTTGGTGAGATCTCGAGGGTTGAGTTGACTAGGGAGTTCGAGTATATATTGGATAGTATTAGGAAGGGTTTAAGGAGCAAGGATGAAGTTATCAGGAGGGCTGTCGATACGCTTAGGAGTGTTTTGTCTAGGGCTAACGATGCTTTGGAGAGTGATGATCATGATATGGGTTCTTCCTGCCCTATATGCGGGTTGCCTGTAGCGGATCGTGATCTCGGGCTGTGCTGCTGCCACTCGACTGCGTATAGGAGGGTTTATGA
>JALXCO010000238.1 GCA_026990885.1 Desulfurococcales archaeon | reverse complement strand
TCTCTATACAGGGCTATGACTTTGGCCCTTTATTAAATAGCTTGATTCTGGCTACAACAGTATCGACAATCTCTACAGCTATAGGTGTAGTTACCTCTCTGACTGTGTTGATTATACAGAAATATAGGGTTGTTTATGGATATATTCTGCCTCTAGCAGCCTCTATACCCGCTCCACTGCTGTCCGCCTATGCGGTACTAAATATTTTTCATAGGGACTTCGGTATAGTAAATAGGTTTCTGAATTATCTAGGTGTAGGCTATAGCGTGGCATTAGAGGGTATAGCTGGTGTAGCCCTG
This sequence comes from Desulfurococcales archaeon, assembly GCA_026990885.1. Lineage (GTDB taxonomy): Archaea > Thermoproteota > Thermoprotei_A > Sulfolobales > AG1 > WANO01. Next base: position 3,481 of record JALXCO010000238.1, on the reverse strand, counting down.
TATCAGATACTGAATTTCATACCGCTTGTCCACTTAATGCTTTACACATACTATGAGTCGATAGACAGATCATTAATAGACTCAGCACTAAACCTAAGCAGCTCAGGTTTCACAGTGATTAGAAGAATCCTAATACCTCTTTCACGCCCGGCAATTATAGCTGTATTCTCACTGATTTTCGTGCTGTCTCTAGAAGATCTTGCTGGACCAATCGCTTTTTCTAGGTATAACTCCGCTAGAAACCTACTGCCCTACCTAGCATACATGGATTTCGTGTCTGAGTACGGGTACACAGTAACTCCAAGGTCTATAGTGTATACATCGCTTCTCGTGATTATAGCAACGGTGGTCTTCATATCTGCATGGAGGTATCTGAGGATTCATCAATACCCTATCGCATCGGTGTCTAAAATATATATTGAGGTTTCTAAACCGATCAAGGCGGTCTTGCTGATATTCTCTTCATCCGTTCTGCTATTCTCACTATCTGTACCAGTTCTCGTGCTTATATACTCCGTAACCTATGGCTTTTTCACAGCTCAATCTGTAGTGTTTAAAGGTTTAGATAACTACGTTACTGTGCTCATGAATCCTTACTATAGGTTTTCTATGTTCAACACGATCGTATACACGGTGGCTGCGGTTTCAATAATGATGCTGGTTGGGGTGTTGGCTTCCTACTCGTCTCTGAGGCTAAGATCTAGGATAGCTTCGCTAATTGAGGTCCTCTCACTGATCCCAATAGTTATTCCAGGTATAGCGGTTGGAATAGGGTATTTTATGCTTTTCCACTCTATATTTAGAGATGTTCCTATGCTGGATCCTATAGCTTTCCCACAGATATATCTAGTGTTGGCTTATGCATCTAGGAGATTCCCCTACATGTTTAGACCGCTATCCATAGCTGTTCAAAAGATACCATATAGCCTGGAGGAGGCTGCCTATACTCTCGGTGCAGAGAGGCTTCTATCGGTTAGAAAGATAATTCTGCCGTTAAGTATAAGGGGTCTCGTCTCCGGATCTATACTTTCATCTCTACATGTTTCTACGGAATTCAGCACTTCTGTTGTATTGGTTGGAGGTGTTGGCGTGGCTGACGTTCATCCAGCCCCTATAGTGTCTATCATGCTCAACGCGCTTATCTATAATCCTCTTGCAGTCCACACCATGTCCGCCCTGCTGATTTTAACGATCATTTCGTCAGTTGCTCTCTCAGTGGTTTTGACCAATTCTATAGCTAGGATCCTGTGGAAAAAACTATAGATAATCCTACAATTTTGATTAATTTATAATTAGTATTGGAGCTATCTATATATAAATTATTTTTTATTCACTAGAGATGGAGCATTTATCGAGACTTCAAGGTGATTCTAGATTAAAGTAAACGGTAAAGTTGCTGTAGTGATCCTTAATAAGGATAACGCTGAAGGTCTTAGGCGTACACTAGCTAGCTTGATCAAGCAGGATTGCGGGATTTGTAGATGCTTCGATATATATGTTGTTGATGGCTCCAGCAAGGATCACTCAATAGAGGTGTTTAAGGAGATAGCTAGGAGATATAGGTGTGTTTACTGGATCACACAGAAGATCAAGGGAGGCACAGGCCCAGCAAGGATAGAGATCATCGAGCTACTCAAAAAAAGAAGATATAGGTATGTGATTTGGGGGGATTCGGAGAATCGATATGACGAGCACTATGTAAGCGAGATGGTCGAGAGCGCCTATAGCGGGTGTGATGTGGTATCCGGGAAATCTATAGTGGAAAACAATGAATCGATCTACGGTGATATGTTCTACTGGTACCACTCTATGCATAATATATTGAAAAGTCTCGTAGGATCTAGACACGCCCCCGGGAACAATGCACTGTTCGACATATCCATATATGATTCATATATGTACCCCCCGATATCGAGATCAGATGACTATTTTCTAACTATAAACATTATGAGGGGTGGAGGTCTCGATGAAAAAAAGGTAAGGTTTTGCGTTAATGAGAAAGCTATAGCTTACATATCTGTTTCCAATGGCTTCAAGAATGTGGTTGGCTGGCAGAGGAATAGGGTTAAAGGGATCGTTGAGGGAGCGATATACTATAGGCTTAAACTATTATCCCTCCCAGACACAGTCTTCTGGATTGTACTTCCTCTGCTTCTGCTGCTCCTTGCTGTAGCCGGGTTTATCTTCGACTTCAGACTACTCTACATCGCTCTAGCTATATTTCTCGCTATAGTGGCGTTTCTAGGGCCTGCGTCCAGATCCTATGTTACGAAGCCTAAAATATATACACCACTGCTAGGAGCGGTAGGATTTATACTCCATGGATTCTTCACTATAGCATATATATTGAAGTGGTATATTGCATATAAACGTAAGGGTTTTGATAAAATCAGGAAAGAACTTTTTAATAGATTTATGAAGATAGCCACATAGTTATAAAAACTTATATGGAGCATAGTCAATTTACATTCTAAATAATCATGTAGCTGTGTTATTAAAGAATATAAGCTATGTTAAATACTTTAGATTCAGATAGTAAAGCAAGGAGCTACTCGACTAGAATCTAGATCGTCTCAATCCAACAGTATTACGGGGTGATGGATCTGCGTTTCCCTCTCGATTATATATGCGTTAAAACAGGGGTCCTCTGCCCCCGATGCCAGAAGCTTATAGACAGCGGTGAAGTAGAGGTTTTTGAAGTCGACATTATGCGTGTTCTGATTGATTTAGAGAACGATGATGAGCTTAAGGATCTCGTTAAATCTCTAACATATATTAAGTCATATAAGGTTTCCGATACAATAGTCGTTCTCGTAGATCTTAAGGAGAAGTTTGTTCATCCCTCCATACTCCAGAGAATAGCTAGAGCTATAGGAGAGAGGCTGAGGGCTAGAGTTAGGGTTATCAATAGCGCTTCTAAAGATCTAAGAAATGTAGCCTCGCAGCTCGTTTTTCCAGCAAGGATTCTTGGAATCAACACGGTATGGCTTCCAGATGGATCAACGTTCTATGTTGTTAGAATACCAAGAAATGAAGCACGGTATATCCCAATCCCATTAAGTACAGTTGAGCGTATACTTTCATCTATTACAGGCATAGATGTCCAAATTAGAGCTGAATAGTCTTTCTATAGGCAGAAAGGCTGTTTGTTGCTGCTGCGTCAAACCCGATATCTACCTATCTTTTCTCTATACTGCTTTAATGTGTAGTAAAGAAGCTTAGTAATATGGAATATCGTTATTCTTATCTATGGCTTAGATTTGGAGTTCTTTAGGGATCCTTATAGGTTTTTGATATAGATCTATTCTTAATATATTCTGAGGCATATCATAAATGGTTTATAGCTTATGAGGTTTCCAGACGAACGTAGGATACTTATGACACCGGGGCCCGTAGTGTTCTCTCCAGATCATTTAAAATACATGCTTACAACATCTCTTGAACATACAAGCCCGGATTTTGCGGAGATATACTCAGAGAC
>JALXCO010000237.1 GCA_026990885.1 Desulfurococcales archaeon | reverse complement strand
TTGTTACTGCTGTTTCATCGCCACCATATATTGAGGATATATTAGAGGAATACGGCATTAAAGTTTCCTGGGTAAGGGTTGGAGCTCCATCGATAGCTCAGGAGATGCTGAAGGGAGATGCGCTATGCGGGTTTGAGGAGAATGGCGGCTTTATATATCCTAGGCATCTACTGGTTAGAGATGGTGGAATGAAGCTTGCGTTGATGCTGGAGGCTTTGTCTTATGAGGATGCTAGTTTGGATGAGTTACTGGCTATATTTCCAAAGGTTGAGACTGTTAAAACTAAAATACGGATAAAGGATAGAGATAGAGCACAGAAACTAATATCGGGGTTAGTGGATAGATTCGCTAATTACCAGGTAATGACTATAGACGGTGTTAAAATTATATCTGATGAATTCTGGGTTTTGGTGAGGTTATCTGGTACAGAGCCCGTTGTAAGGATTATGATAGAGTATAAAGATAAAAATATTGGGGAGAAGATTCTTAATGACCTGAAGAGCATGTTTATGGGTGTATGATCTTATGAAATATAGACTTATGGATCTGTTGGCTTGTCCAATATGCAAGAAGTTCCCGCTGGAGTTGATCGTTATAGAAAGATCTGATGGGAAGCCAAAGGACGATCTTAAAGAAAAACCTGTGTGTGAGCTTTGGTGTAGTTTTCTGGGTAGACAGATTAAAGATCTCAATGAAAAAGATACGCCATGTGAAGATTGTCTAGGTAAAGAGATAGTTACTGGAGTGATCTTTTGCAATCAGTGCGGGAGATGGTATCCAGTAATTGATGAAATTCCACGTATGCTTCCTGATAACTATAGAGATAGGGATTCAGAGGTTGGTTTCCTAAAAAAATATAGAGATTATATTCCTGAGCATATATTGAAGTCGGGAAAGCCTTTTAATTTGGCATCCTGAATTACTTCCTGGGCTCTGTTTATTTTTATACGATGATAAAGATAAAGCTTGTATTATGTATGCAGTTAATGCGGTTAAAAAGCCTTGCGATAGATCTATAGAATAGAGTTTGATTTACATAGTTATTGGTGGGGTTTGTCTTCTTCCTCTTTCTCCCTCCTCACCTTGTTGGCCTACTTTAAGCATAAATAATGGATCTACTTTGCCTGTCTTAATCATTTCCTCAGCTTTAGCTCTAAAAGCTGATGTGTGTCTCACGTCTAGCTCTAGTAGCTCAAGAAGCATTTTGTATGCGGATTCCCATACCTCAAGAAGGTTTTCTCTAGTTAAGTTGGAGAGTATAACTGGATCCTGTAGCCATTGATCGAAGGCCTTTAGGGTTTTAATCATATGCTGAAACGCGGCTCTAGATGCAAGTACAAGCTCTAGTCTGTCTCCTTTGGATGTTACGTCTTTATTCATCTCCTTGAACGTGTCTAGCATCTTTTTCTGCATTTTCACCCATTCATCTAGGTTATTTAGGAAGTACTGGCTCAAATCTAACACCTGTTTAGTAATGTAATGTTTTGGAGGTATAAAAACAGTTATCTAGCTGATATAGCTAGCTGTGTGGCTATATATAGTTCTCATAACTATAATAATATTTTGGGATAAAGCTTTGTCGCAGCAGACAAAATCAAAAGAGCTGAAAATAACGACGAAACCTGTCATAACTTTGGAACATATAAAAAGCAATGAGAGAGCTATAAAGTTGCTTTATATAATATCTAAATTTGGAGAGATAACCGAGAAGGCTCTTATTCATCTGATAAAAGACCTTAAAGAGGAGGGCGTAGATCTTAAATACAATATAGTTGAAATAGCTGGAACACCAACATCAAAGGAGCTAAGAGAGGAATTAACCGCGTTACTATATGTAGGTTTAGTTGAATCCATAGCTCCCTCAAAGAAAATAAACCTAACTACTCAAGGAAGAGAGTTCCTAGAAAAAATAAGCATAGATTCTGAATTCAAATCTAAAGTTGATCCATTAATAGAGAAACTTAAGCCTAAGTTAAGCTCCATGGTGGCCGAAGCAGATTTTGGATTGGTTAATAGGAGAAGATTTAGATCGAGGTAAAGTACAGCTAAAAAGATGATTGATTAAAAACAGGATTTATTTTAGAGATATCTACTTAGCTCTACCTACTATAGTGTATACCTTTGTTCCACAATGTGGACATGTACCTACAAACGCCTTAGCTCCATTCTTTAAAACGGTCTCTTTTGGATTCTTTAATTCAACTTTCTTTCTGCATTTTAGACAGAATCCAGTTACTGCTGGCATTCATATCACCCGTCATTAATAATATTATATAAAGTAAAATTTAAATATTCGGCCCAAAGATCGTATTTAAATATCTTTATATATGATAGTGGGATTTAAATAAAGTGTTGTCGAAAAATTTTTTGTATATTTAATTAATAACGCAAAGTTTTATTTAGCTAGAAATCACTATTTAACTTGTTTTTAAATATTTAATTATTTTAAATAATCAACAGTTAAAATTTGCTTTAGTCAGTCCAGATTATATAGTACTATACAATTACTACACAATAGCTATGGTGGGGCTAAGGCGAGGGTATTTAAACTGTATTCATGATGGAGCCTAGATTATTTGGTTAGTTTTTTTATTTCTAATATATAATATATATTATTGTGTTGATGGTATGACCAAGGTTGTTTTTATAACTGGTGGCGTGATGAGTAGTCTAGGAAAGGGTGTAGCTACTGCATCAATCTCTAATCTGCTTTCCAGATCTGGATATACCGTTTCTCCTATAAAAATTGATCCATATATAAATATAGATGCAGGAACTATGAATCCATACGCGCATGGAGAGGTATTCGTTACCGACGATGGCGGCGAAACGGATCTAGATATAGGCCACTATGAAAGATTTCTGGGTAAGAATCTATCTAGATATAACAATATAACGACTGGCCAAATCTATCTATCAGTTATCCAGAAAGAAAGAAAGGGTGAGTATCTAGGCGATACAGTGCAGATAATACCACATATAACTAATGAAATTAAGAGAAGAATCCTGGATGTTGCTAAAGAGCAGAATGCTGATATAGCTGTTGTGGAAATAGGAGGTACTGTTGGTGATATAGAAAGTCTGCCTTTTCTTGAAGCGGCTAGACAATTAAGACTTGATCTGGGATTCCTGAATGTCGTTTATATCCATGTGGCTTTAGTGCCTTTAAATAGAAGTACCGGTGAGCTTAAAACAAAGCCTCTGCAGCACTCTGTGCAGGAGCTTAGGAGGATTGGTATTCAGCCGGATATTATTATAGGTAGAAGCGAGGTTGAGCTCACGGAATCCATAAAAAACAAGATATCTCTATTCACCAATGTTTCTGTTGATATGATTTTTAGTGATCCTGATGTGCAAACTATATATGAGGTCCCGCTTCTATTCCATTCCCAGGGATTAACTAGAAAGCTTGTTGAGAGACTGGGTCTAAGATATAGAGAGCCGGATCTCTCAGACTGGGAGAGATTCGTGCATAAGATCAAGTCCAGCGATAGATCCGTGAAGATCTATATGGTTGGAAAATACACATCGGTGAGGGATAGCTATCTAAGTATAGTGGAAGCGGTTAAGCATGCGGCTACAGAATTCGGGGTTAGACCAGAGTTTAGATGGGTTGAGGCTACAGAAGTGGAGAAAGGAAAGATTGATGTTGAATCGGTCATAGATAGTGATGCCGGCTACATAATACTTCCAGGATTTGGGAAGCGTGGTGCTGAGGGTAAAATCAAGGTTTTAAGATACTTAAGAGAGAATAGGCTAAGCGTTCTGGGCATATGTTTTGGTCTTCAGCTTATGGCTGTTGAAATAGCTAGAAATATGGTGGGGTTAGATAGGGCTAACTCTACCGAAATAGATCCCAACACACCGTATCCAGTTGTAGACATGTTGGAGGAACAGAAGAAAATAAAGATGCTTGGCGGAACAATGAGGCTGGGTTCCAGAAGAGCTGTGCTGAAGAAAGGTACGCTGGTATATAAGATCTATGGAAAGGAAGTTGTATATGAGAGACATAGGCATAGGTATGAGGTTAATCCAAAATACATCGATAGGTTAGAAAACGCAGGCTTTATAGTTAGTGGATATAGCGATGAAGGTTTTCCCGATTTCATGGAGATGAAGGGATATAGGTTCTATCTTGGAACACAGGCTCACCCAGAGTTTAAGAGTAAACCTTTGGAGCCAGCACCTCTATTTCTGGCTTTCATAGAGTCTATTCTATAGTGTAGCTCTACAACTGAATATTCTATACTGTAGTTTCAGTATATTTGTTTATGACGGCTGGGCTAACTTTTTAATCTTTAAAAGGTACCTTTACAGTGATGTGGGAGTATGAGGATATATATAGGGATACTCATAATATTAATGCTCCTATCTCTAGTATCGCCGATTCAGTCAATTACGTATGCGAAAGAGCTAATAATTAAGGACGAGCTAAAATTCGAGTTCTGGTCCCTACCTTGGTTTCCTCAATCAGATAAGGCTGCAGAGCTTATAGTTAAGCAGCTGGAAAAGATAGGTATAAAACTCGAGTTAAGAAGGCTGGAGTCCTCCATAATGTATCCTAGAATACAGAAGTTTGATTTTGAGGCGTATGCGCTAGCTACATCACAGTCGCCGAATCCGTTATCTATGCTTGATTCCTTCACGAGTAAATGGGCGAAGCCTGATATAGGTGCTTTCTGGGGTCCTCTTGAAGATCCTGAGTTTGATGAACTCATTAATAAGATTAGGACCACAACAGATCCAAATGAGCTTAAGAGGCTGGTGAAGGAGGCGCAGAGAAGAATCGCCTTTGAATCTGGATTTATACCTATATATTTGACGCAGTCTGTCAAGGTCATAAGAGCGGAGTGGAAGAACTATACAGTAATGACGGGAGGGCTCTTAGAGGTTTTTGATATATGGTCCATACTATATATGTATAAGAGCGATAAGCCTGAAGAAAACGTGTTTAAGATAGCGTTCCCATCAGATGTTCTATCGCTGAATCCATTTACTGCTGTGGATCTAAGATCTATATGGATAATAAACCTGATCTATGATCCCCTGGTACGTGTAGATCCCGAGTTCAATGTGGTTCCATGGCTAGCCGAATCCTGGGAGGTTTCTGATGATGGAAAAGTATACACGTTTAAATTAAGGAAGAATGTTAAATGGCATGATGGTACTCCATTTACAGCTGACGACGTTGTATTCACGTTTACTGAAGGGATAAAGCAAGAGACGCAGAGGTTTGTTGGTCTAAAAGACATTATTGAAAGTGTTGAGAAGGTGGATGATTATACTGTGAGATTTGTTCTTAAGAATCCATATCCATTCTTCCTAATAGATCTTGCAACAGGATATTACTATATAGCTCCTAAACATATAGCTGGTGAATTAGATCTTACGCAATGGGATAATAAGAATCCTATAGGTACTGGTCCATTTAGATTCGTTGAGAGGACAGTGGGCGAGTTTATTGTGCTTCAGAAGAACGATGATTTCTGGATGGCTGGTGTTCCTAAGATTACTAGGATAATAATGAAGGTTATACCTGAGGCAGAGAGTAGGTTTTTAGCTATTAAGAAAGGTGAGGTCGATACCGAGAGATACGATACAGCTATAACTTTAGTTAAGCAGGCTGAGGAAGATCCCAATCTCAATGTTGTTACCGCTCCAGGTCTATGGCTTATTTATATAGCCTTTAATACTGTAAACCACTTCTACGATCCCAAGGTGTTCCAGGCTATTCACTATGCAATCGATAGGCAAGAGATAGTTGAAAAAGCTAATGGAGGCTTTGGTTATCCAGTATATACTGTGTTGAATAGATTCTGGAATGGCGATCTTGCTGCCGAAGATATAGTGTTTGAATACGATCCCGATAAAGCGGCTAAACTACTTGAAGAGGCGGGATGGGTAGATGTTGATGGAGATGGAGTTAGAGAATACGTTGGTGAGAAAAAGCGTGAGGAGGAGAAGCCTGTTGAAACAGTTGTGAAAACGGAGACAGTTATGGTTACTGAGACCCCTGAAGCTGCCACCAAGACAGTTACTGTAGTGGAGACCGTGGTTAAAACTGTTAGAGAGGTCGAGACCAAGGTTGAGACAGTTACGCAAGCCGCAGGTGTATCGGGAGGCGTGGTTACGGGATTGATAGTGGTTATTGTTGTTCTTCTCGGCATTATAGTGTTTATGGCATCGAGAATGAGAAGGACGGCTTCATCATGAGCTTCGCCAGCTATATACTTAAGAAGGTTTCAGAAGCTATAATAACTATTTTTATAGCGGTAACTTTAGCTTTTTTCCTGTTCAGATTTCTCCCTGGAGATCCCACAGCTGTCTTCCTAGACGTGAGGCTGACCCCTGAAGCTAAATTAGCCCTTCAAAAACAGTTTGGTCTAGATAAACCTCTATATGAGCAGTATTTTTTATTTATATATAATCTCCTCCAGGGTAACTTAGGGTATTCGTTTGCTTATAGGGGTATGCCTGTATCTGAACTCATATTCGGCCCTAAGCTTGTTAATACATTAGTGCTGATGGGTAGTGGAATGGTTATAGGGGCTGTTCTATCTACTATTCTAGGCCTTATTGTTGGTTGGAAAAGAGGTTCCATATTGGATAGATTTCTAACATCAGCGTCATACGCCCTTTCATCAGCACCCATTTTCTGGATAGGTTTGCTGGTGCTTCTCGTGCTGGGTAGCTATCTAAATCTAATACCTATGGGTGGAACATTGTCTATAGACGCCTTATATGCTGATCCTTTAACTAGAGCGTTAAACTATCTTCACCATTTGGTTGGTCCATTGATCGTAATCGTTCTCTATTTCCTGCCTATATATATGCTTTATGTTAGAAATACCATAGTATCCCTTTTAGGAGAGCCTTTCGTTGAGCTGTTAAAAGCCAAGGGTCTTTCAAGCAAAACTATAGTTATTGGACACTTATCAAAGTACGCTCTGTTAACGTCAATAACGTTGCTAGCGGTGCAGTCACCTTTGCTCGTTACTGGCGCTATTATTACCGAAACTGTTTTTGGCTGGAATGGAATTGGCTTGTTGCTGTATGAATCGGTATTGAAATCCGACTATCCTGTTGTTCAAGGTATATTTATCATTACTATAGCTATAGTTGTTGTAGCGAACCTGCTGGCTGATATAGCTTACGCATATATAGATCCTAGAATACGTAGGGGGTAGCATTGAGTAGTGATATAGCTGGAAGAAGATTTAGCGATATTGTATTTGATCTTTTTTCCAATGTAACGTTTACCACAGGATTCATGATAGTTGCAGCAGTTGCTATAATAGCGGTTTTGGCTGATATTATATCGCCGTATCCACCTCTTGAATTTGTTGCTGAACCTCTTCTCCCCCCTTCCGAGCTTCACCCATTTGGTACTGATGATCTTGGTAGAGATCTGTTTTCAATGACCCTTCATGGCTCTAGAGTTAGTCTAATGGTAGGGATAACTGCTGCAGTGATTTCTACATTGGTCGGTATAGCTGTAGGTTTAACTAGTGGGATAGTTAGAGGAGTGTTAGATATGTTCACGATGAGGGTCATTGATTTTCTGCTATCTCTTCCCTATCTGGCCATAGCTTTAGCTATTTTATCCTTTCTTAAACCTAACATGATGATCATTATAATGATCATTGTAGTATTGAGCTGGATACCAACAGCTAAAGTCGTTAGGGCACATACCTTCTCAATAATGGAAAGCCTATATGTTGAAGCAGCAAAAGCCATGGGTGCTGGAAGGTTCTATATAGCTATTAAGCACATATTACCCAACGTTGTTCCAATAACTCTTTCAAGCCTGGTTTTAAATGTGAGGGATGCAATATTGTTTGAGGCATCATTAAGTTTTTTAGGACTGGGTGATCCTAGCAGTGTAAGCTGGGGAACCATATTGTTTTTTGCTAGAAGAGCCGGTGCGTTTGCGGCTAATGTATGGTGGTATATAGTTCCTCCAGGATTCATGATTATGTTGACGGTTCTAGGATTTACTCTTATGGCAATAGGTCTTGACGAGGTACTTAATCCGAGGCTAAAAAAGACTCAATAAGCTTCTAGCTGAAGAAAGAATCATAATTTAAATCCAACACTTTAGATACTATGGCTTTAAGAATTAGAAAAGACAGATTTTTGCAAACATAAAAAAATAGAGCTTAACCAATCGTGTTGCTATATATGGTGCGGGGGGTGGGATTTGAACCCACGCAGGCCTACGCCAACGGGGCCTGAACCCGTCCCCTTTGACCTGGCTCGGGCACCCCCGCCATTATTTCTAATTATCTAACTCGGCTTATATCCGTATTTTATGTAGGGCATTATGTATTCCCTTAATTTGCTATTTGTTTTTAAATAGTTTTCATGGTTGATACTATTAAGCACTTTTGAACCTATATACATGCTGAATTTTGGTTTCTTGATATCTATGCCGGCAAGATAATATGTTGGGTAGTTGCTTGATATTATAGTGTTCTCAGTTATACACATTGAGTTTAGTATTTCCTTCAGTATGCTTCTTAGTGTTCTATTCAGTATGACTTTAAGTAGCTCATCTTTATCTTTGATCTCGTCTAACACCTTATCTCCTTCACTTTCGAATCTATTTAATATATTCCATACATACGCTATATTTTCCCTTATAGTTATTGCTGAAACATTTAAAGGGGGGACCATTGGTGCTGTGTATTTTTGGTGGGATACCAGGATATTTAATCCAGGCAGTTTTCTCATTGTTGTTATTGTTGCTATGGGATCGTTGATTATTCCAGGTATAACTAGGTCTGCAAGAAAGTATTTTCCTCTACATGTTGAGAACTCTATTATAAGTGCTGGCCACCATATATGGGTTAATTTCTTGTTCAATTCCCTCTTTATATCGATAAACATAATAAACACATTTTGGAGCAGTTTTACGGTTATATAGTTTATATTTTAGCTATATGCATCATCTATTATCGAATTGAGCTCCATCAATACGAATCTAGTCTTTGCTAGTTTAGGTAGATAGAAAGAAGCTTTAGCCGAAGGGGTCCCTATGCAGCTGTATCCTAATTTATGTAGTGGCGATATAACCCCACATATTCCTTTAAACACATTTACACCTCTGTTTTCGAGCTTATCTATGATTCCCAGCTTCAGGGCCTCATTATATATGTGGTGCGATGTGAATACCCATATAGGCTTGTTTGGATGGGAATTCTTTTGAGACACCATTTCCGCTAGATCCTTTAGCAGTTCTAGCGATGCGTGAGGGCACCCAATCAAGTACGCTTCGGGCTCTGTACACATGCTGTTTTCAAGCTTATTTTTTATATCTTTCTCATCAATTGCTATTTTTTCTAGGCTTCCCCCTGTACCCATATAGTAGGCTGACTCTGGCGTTATTTTATCAAAAATCACTAGACCTGTTGATCCTGAAGAACCAACTGCAGCAAGGAAGGTTTTAAGCTTCTCATGTTTGGAGTTTTTCGGTATGCCAACTACATATGGTATCTTGGATTTTACGATCTCACCTAACAGTAGTCCGGCTGCACCGTACTCGCCTAGGGTCCTCGGCTCTGACTTGAACTCGACTAAAACATCTGGAGCCCTATTCTCATCTACCAACAGCCCGCCATAGTATGTTTTGCCTATAATTCCAGACATTAGAGCCAGCAATCCTCCCTCCCTATTTGTTTTTGCACCATATATAGAGTTAGCTATTAGTACAGCATTTGTTTCGGCCCAAGATAGGTATTCCCCTTGTTTGGGTGGCCTAACATAGTATGGTGTACACGTAAATGTTTGTACCCCCATCTTTCTATATAGATTGATTATCTCTTCCTGTCTCTCTCTAAATAGATCGCCATATTGAAAAAATCTATATGATTCATAGTCCACAGATCCGGGATTCGCTGTAGAATAAACCCTCATTTTGGCCCCAGAATCTACAAGATCTTTGAGAAGCGAAATCCCTGACTCTCCTATATTTGCGTATCCAACACCTGATATATGAGCATGTGAAATCCTAATTAATCTCTCAGCACCCATAGCTTCTCCTACCTTCACGATCACCCTTATAGCTTTTTCAGCGCTCCATCCATATTCGCCTGAATAGATTTTTTCCTCCTCTTTAGTTAGATGCAATATGGGCACCCTACGCTCTTATTTTTTAGACATTGCCGATTCTATAAGATACTTATATATGGAGCCCCATATTTTATTGTCTTTTCTAAGTTTATTTTCGAAATTATTTACGCCAACCCATCTCCTGAAGGCTTCTTTTAGTTCAGGATCATTATAGGAGTCAGGTTCCCTATCTAAATAGCCTAATCTAATGAGCGCCCTGGCTATATCTTTCCATACATCGCTCCATTCTACAACATCGCTGGGGTCGTCTCTAGATAGGAGTGTTAGATCCCAGATCCTAAATATTCTCTCCAGCTCTTTTACGGGTTCAACATGATCATCGACGCGGATATCAACATATCTCCCTACACCCTCACTGCATCCTCCGTATCCACCGCATTTTCTAAGGACAATTACTGCGGCTGACTGTTTGCCTCTTCTATCTCCTCCTGAAAGATCACCGGCTTTAAGAGAGGCTATAAGTTTATCTACAAGCTCACCTTTAGTTGTCTCGAACGCTTTAGCCATAGATTCGAGTACGTGTTCACCAGCAAGTATATTGCCCTGAACACTATATCCTTCTCCCGTTATGTGTCCAGCCCACTCAATGCATTCTTTACCTGTGTATGCTGCCGACTCGCCTTTTCTGTCTACTATACCGATTTGCCTATGTTCCTTTTTAGGGTCGTTACTTACCAGCTTTCTAATAACCTCGTTTGGAGATAGTCCTCTAGCTAGATGGTAGAGGGCTCTTGGACCGAACCTAACGTTTGCCCAAGCCTGCGTGGCTACAGCGCCAACATTTATTTTTGCCCATGGAACCACATGTCCAGCCGCTATAAATTTCGAGGCAACCGCGACCCCATAATCTCCTTTATCAACATCCACGGCTACAATTGAAAATGTTGCTATAATAGGGTATTCAGATTGAGCCGTATAGTTTCTTATATACATAGGTTATCAAATTAAGTTAACATATCAGACTATAAAGATTTAGGATATAAACATGTCTAGCCTAGGTTGATAGATGGTCACACTATAGTTAGCCAACTCCTATATTTATCAACTCTTCCTCTAACCACATCCTCGTATAGCTTCTGCAGTTTTTTGGTTATATCTCCTGGACGCCCCTCACCTATTTTTATGCCGTCTATCTCGACTATTGGTGTGACCTCGACAGCGGTACCGGTATAAAATATTTCATCAGCTGTGAATAATTCGCCTAGCGATATGTCTCGCTCTACTGTTTCTATATCTAGATCGTTACGCAGCAAAGTTATTATGGTTTCTCTAGTTACACCAGGTAGAACTGAAGCATTCAGTGGAGGTGTATAGGCTTTTGAGTTTTTAATCATGAATACATTCTGTCCCGGTCCCTCACTGACAAATCCCCTAGTGTCAAGCATTATGGCCTCATCAAAGCCCTTTAGCTTCGCATCTATAGACGCCAGATAGCTGTTTAGATAATTACCTATAGCTTTAGCTGTCATGGGTAGAGCGTTTGGAGGTATCCTTCTCCATGCTGAAACCGTTACTTTTGCGCCTTCATAGTAGGATTTACCAAGGTATTTACCCCATTTAAACATTCCTATAGCTAGAGTAGCTACTCTTGTTTCAGGTTTAACTCCAAGTTTTGTTATATTGATAAAAGCTATGGGTCTAATATAGCATTCCTTAAAGTTTGATATTTTTATTAGCTCTATTATCGCTTCCTCGATCTCTTTTTCCGAGTATGGTAGCTCTAGCTTATAGGTTTTTGCTGAGTCGAATAGCCTTTTGATGTGGTCTCTAAGTCTAAAAATAGCTGCTTTTTCGTCGTCTGTTTTGTAGGATCTTATGCCTTCAAATACGCCAACACCATAATGAAGCGAATATGTCATTACATGGATTTTGGCTTCTTCAAATGGAACGATCTTTCCATCAAACCATATGTAGGGTGCCCATTCTGACAATAGATTCCCGGTATATACTTGATAGATAGTGTTATTAAATAAATATTATTCGTTACACGTAAAAAGTACAGATCACATAATCATCTATCTGAAAAATTAGCAATATGAATTAAATTATATTAATTGGGTTTAAGATCATATATGAAGGTCGCTAGAACAGATAGATATCGTAGATATCGCCAAAAATAGTAAAACCTAAAAACCTGGATGAAAATTAATAAAATATGGTAAAGAACACAAAAACAAGTTGTGGGCCGGTAGCTCAGCCTGGAAGAGCGCCCGGTTGGCATCCGGGAGGCCTCGGCTTCAAATCCCGCCCGGTCCACCACTCCTATTTATTGATGA
>JALXCO010000236.1 GCA_026990885.1 Desulfurococcales archaeon | reverse complement strand
TACCAGCGCTGTTCTGGGTATACACACTGCTAATACTGTTCGGCATCTTTTCACCTATACCACCACTCCTGGTGGTTATGATCTCTGTACTAGCCATAATGCTACCATTCATATCCGAGTCGCTAACGCTAATAGAAGATAGATACCTCGAGCTCTCAAAGCTCGTTAACGCTCCACAGTTCAGATCCTTCATCCTGCTCGTGTTGCCGGCATCGATACCAATACTCCTCAAATACGTGAGGGCCGGGATAGGAACCGCTGTTAGATTTCAGCTGGTTTTCGAGGCTCTGGCCGGATCATACGGGATGGGAGCACAGATGGCCCTGGCGTATTCGGTTGCTAACATAGAGCTATTCGTCTTCTGGGTGCTGCTGGCTGTTTCTATGGTTTTTATAATAGATCTTGTACTAATGAAAACAACAAAAGCAAGGCTGATATAGGTGGAGAAGCTCCTGGTAGCTAGAGACATAGTAAAGTTCTACGGGGGCGTTAAGGTTCTAGATGGCGTTAGCCTAGCTATCGAGGACAGAGACTCTATAGGGCTATTCGGACCCAACGCCTGTGGAAAAACAACGCTTCTAAAGATACTTGCCGGGATAATAGAACCCGACAGAGGCGAGGTGGTTAGAAACGGCTCTATAGCCATGGTGTTTCAAGATGACAAGATGGTTCCGTGGATGGATCTGGTGGGGAACGTAGCCATATTACTGAGGCTGAAGGGTGTTAGCAAGTCTAAAGCAACGAAAATAGCCCTAGAGAAATTAAGGATGCTGGATATAGAGAGATTCTCGGGTATGAAGCCAAGCCAGCTTAGTGGTGGAACGCTTAGGAAGGCAGCAATAGCCAGGGCCCTCACACTTGAGCCCAAGATCCTTTTGCTCGACGAGCCCTTCACGGGTATAGATGAGGCGTCGAGGAGATCTATAAAGAGCCTTGTGAGGTCTTTGGTGACTGATCAGGGTATATCGATCATTGTGACCTCGCACTATATAGATGACTTCAGGGGGCTTGTAGACAAGGTGTTATTCATGTCGAGGGCGCCGGCGAGAGTAATAAGGGTTGAGCACATATCGAATATAGCTGGGGACCAGATCAAGCATACCTGATCCTGACACCAATAGACTCCAGAACACTCCAGTATCTGGGCCACGACTTCTCAACACACCTATAGTTCTCTATAGAGCCACCATCCACAAGAGCCAGGATAGACGCCATCATAGCTATCCTATGATCATTGGGGCAATATATGCTCCCAGCCCTAACTTTCGACGGATGAACCAGAATCCTTGACCCGTCATGGAAAGCCTCGACACCAAAAGATCTTAAGACAGAAACTATCGAATCAAGCCTGTTAGACTCCTTATACCGCAGATGGCTAACCCCAGATATAGCAACCCCCCTCTCGGAAAACACACCAATAACCGATAGAGGTGGAGCAAGATCGGGCGAATCCGCTAAATCCACCTCACCACCCTCAACACTATCAAGGAAACCATTGAAGCATAGGCTATCAGGATCATAGCTTACCTTAGAACCAAGCTGCTCTATATACCTAAACAGGCTCCAGTCACCCGTGAAGCTTAAAGGAGGATCCAGACCACACACCGATATAGAGCCTGACGTCGCGTAAGACGCAGCAATCGGATAGGCCGCAAGGGTGTAGTCCCCCATGACACGGAAACTGCGTTTTCTTGGTGTGTCTGAATCTCTATAGACCCTGATGCGTGATAGATCGCTTGAGAGATCGGCTACCCAGCCAAAAGACCTAATAACCCAGCCAGTAAGCCAAATAAACCCCCGCGATACAATATCACCGCTAATTGATATATCAACACCACCACTACTTAGGAGGCCAGCAATCATTAGAGCAGAGATATGCTGAGAGGACTTGCTAGCTGAAGCCGTAATCCCACTCCTTCTCCAGCCACCACCATAAACCCTTATAGGGGGATAGGGGTCCCTCACCAAAAACTCAACCCTTGAACCAAGCATCCTTAACGAATACACAAGCTCGTCTATAGGCCTTCTTCTCAATGTTGGATCTCCATCGACAACCACGTCCCTACCCTCAGGGGCTTGAGATGCTAGCGCAGAGGCGAATTTAAATACGGTTGCGGAGCCTCCTGCATCTATAGCCCTACATACAGGATCAATTCTTTCGGGGGGATAAACAACAGCTCTGTTTCCATCCTCAACATGCACCTCAGCCCCAAGACATCTAACAGCTCTAACAGCGGCATCGAAATCCCTGGATTTAGGTATATTCTCTATAGTTATGGGGGTCCCGGAAGCCATCGATACAAAAAGCAGTCTAATAGCGTGGCTCTTATATGGTGGAGCAGTAACCACGCCGCTAGGTGTGGATTTCTCTATATAGACCCTACCCACCTCAGCTAACCCCCGCATCTGCGCCTAACTATCTCCTCATACCTGCGCCACACATCTTCAGCTCTATCTCTATCTTCCGAGCTCAATTTAACAGGGTTTATTAGACCAGCTCTTAATGCGTGGTCCGCAAGAACTATAGATCCCATAGAATCGATTATGGGCACAGCCCTAACGGCAACACATGGATCGTGCCTGCCCTTAACCGAGATTATTTTTTCATTCATGCTTCTTAGATCCACAGTCTTAATGGGCTTCCTGATCGATGAGGTAGGCTTAAAATATACTCTAGACCTGATCTCTTCACCAACACTTAAGCCACCAACAATACCCCCGGCAACGTTCTTCTCATACCTCAACCTGCCATCCCTCACAACTATACTATCCATATATTCAGACCCCCTCATAGAGGAAGCCCTATACCCAACCCCGAACTCAACACCCATAGTGGCTGGAACACTCATAAAGGCCTTAGCCAAGTCAGCCTTCAACTTATCGAAGACAGGCTCCCCCAGACCGGGAGGCACCTCGGAGGATATAAACTCAACAACACCACCCACACTATCACCCTCCCTAAACACATTCTCTAGATAGCTCTCAACATCACGATCGAAATCCCTACAGCATGTTCTAAAATTATTGATCCTGAAGCAGAGGGATTCCTCGAAAGAGACCTCTCTGCCTAGCGACAATGTACCGACAGAAACTAGATGGGCGCTGGTCATAACGCCTATCACCCCCAGAAGCTTTTTCGCAACAGCTCCGGCGGCTACACGGGCAACTGTTTCACGAGCACTGGCTCTGCCACCGCCTCTATAGTCCCAGTTCTCGAATCCGTATTTAAGTATGTATGGAAGATCAGCATGACCTGGTCTAGGAGTATATCTAAGCTCCTCATACGGCTTCGACACGACATCCACGTTCCTAACTAGAAGAGCTATAGGTGACCCGGTTGTTCTCCCGTTAAATACTCCAGACAGGATCTCTACATCGTCACTCTCCCTCCTTGTGGAAACGAGATACCTCCCGGGTCTTCTTAGAGACAGCTCCCGCTGGATATCTTGCTCACTTATACTTAAGCCTGCTGGAACACCATCTATAACCACACCAATAGCCTTACCGTGGCTCTCGCCAAACGTGGTTACTCTAAACATGTGGCCAAAGATGTTGCCGGGCATGATTCAGGGGACCTCTATAGATGGTTTCACCATATCCAGGCATTTATCTCCGTATCTATTGGTTGATTCGCTGAGAATAACGCTATACATCTCTCCCCAATCAATATCGCGGCCAAACCAGTGCCTCCATGCATATGCACCCTGCCTAGATAGGATCTCCAGACCATTAACTGTTTCTATCCCTCTTCTAGCTGATTCCACAACGATCTTTGTGCATGGAGGCCTGTACGAA
>JALXCO010000235.1 GCA_026990885.1 Desulfurococcales archaeon | reverse complement strand
GTACCCCATTTCCCAAGCGGTCTTTATCGCCTCAAACTGCTTGGGGTCTAGTGCTGGAACGCTGCTGTAGGGGGATATATTCATTGTCGAAAGCATGTGGGTTAATATGAACTTATCTATCTCGAAATACCTCATAGATATGTTATCCGGCGAGTTATTAACGATTTCATGGGCAAGCCTCTTCGCGTCTTTCTTGGCCTGAAGGAGAACCAGGAAGTTCTTGTACCCCCTAAAAACCATTACGGGGGCAACTAGAAAGCCTCCAACATCCCCTAGAGCCTTCATAACTCCAAAGCTCTCCTTAACTATGCTGAATATCCCTTTATCCGGGTTAACTACACTTATTCTCTTAACCTTTTTGTCTCCCTTGAGAAGCCTATATACCGTTCTAGACCTCCTTGAGGACCTCAATATAAAATAGCTCTTATCGTTGAAGTTGTATAGATTGAATATGTATAGGGGTCCCTTAACCTCCTCAGACACGTGGGTTAGGGGGCAGGACTCGTGCTTTACTTTAAATATATAGTATGTCTTCGACATAACTCCTCAATAAATATCTAGGTTTTTAAAGAAATATAAATTACATTATATTTTACTATCGGCTATTCGATTATATTTAATCCTATAATCCAATCTACATAAAATATTTATGGCTACACCAAACAGAATATACCCTCCTCTACCACGCTTAAGGTTGGCTCCTGTGATTCTGCAACTATATAAATAATTATGTGCTGATTGAATCTATAATAAAAACTCTCTACCCCAATTAATAAGATGGGGTAATGATATAGGCGAGAGTCTAAATGTTGTGTAGTGTTTCTCGAACCGAACCCAGTTATCGAGCTCTACACCTCGTGGGGGGAGGGCCATGGTGGGCTTGGCTCTCCTCCACACGCTGTATCTGAATCAAGCGATACAAGCCCCAGCCTGTCCAGTATGTGATGTACCTTGCTATAGTAGGTCTCTACATGATCTACAGCCATGTAGGGGTAGAACCACACATCTTAAACCCGCCAGCTCGGCTTATGGGTCCCTCGGCGAGCAGAGGGCTTTAGCGATTTATCTTGCAGATCTCGAGGTGATCCATTATGGGCAACGCTATCGGTAGGTGGAGAAGAATAGTGGTGCTGGGGCATAGGGGTTACAGGCTGAAATATGTTGAGAACACCTTGGAGGCCCTGGTTAAAGCCATAGAGATGGGTGCCGACGGCGTGGAGTTTGATGTTAGATTAACCCGTGATGGTGTACCCATCGTTTTCCACGACCCCTCTCTGGAGAGGCTGGCAGGCCTCAGAAAGCTTGTGGGGTATCTCACGCTTAATGATCTTGAGATGGTGAAGCTGCTGGGCAGGTTTTCGATCCCTACTCTAGATGAGGCGCTGGATGCGCTGGAAAAAATCACTCGAGATCTGCTGATTGATGTCGAGATCAAGGACTATAGAGCCTCTATAAAAGCCTATAAGCTCGTGGAGGATAGGGGGTTGCTGGATAAAACAATATTCACATCATCAAACCCCAGAGCCCTAAAAGCAATAAGGGAAATATCTCCACACGCCAAACTGGGGTATATAGTGAGGAGCTCACTCTCTGTCTATAGCCCTTTTCTGCTTCAGAAAGAGCTAAATATCCAGCTAGCCACAGTGTCCCTAGGCCTTAAGAAAACCCTCGGCTTGAGGGCTTTCAAGAGGTATCTGAGGTCCCTGAGGATGATGGGTCTAGCTATCGCTCTCTGGCCCCTAAATAGCTCTAGAGACCTAGCGGAGCTGTGGGGGCTCTACGATATAGCCATAACGGATAATGTGGAACATGTAGTGAAGACCTTGAGGAAGATTACCAATATCGGGAAGCTGTAATTCTGGAGGCGAGCCGGGGGTTAACCTCGGCTACACCCTATTGCTTTAGGCAGGCTTCTAAACCTTTCACTATATCATCCACTACCCTGTTGATCAGGGACTCAACATCTATAAAGGCTTTGAGAAACGCGGCTAGCCTACCAAGATCCAGCTCTGACTCCCACCGGATCCTTGTAGATCTGGAGCCTAGATCCTCGAGCCTAAGGACTATAGTCCCTCTATACGGTGCTCTAGCCGCCCTGCCATCGATCACATACCTAATGGTTCCCGGATCCTCCTGCTCAACCCTTATTCTAGCCTCAGCCCTAAGCCTGGCTAGATACTCCACCACACCCTCAATATCTAGCCTGAATACCGCAAGGATCTCTCTTCCAGATACCCTCTCCCAACTAGCCAGGTGGGGTAGACACCTAACCATGCTATCCGGGTTCGAGAGAACCTCTCTAGCTCTATCTAGATCTACAGGTACAACTACCTCTCCTCCAAGCCTCAACCACTAAACACCCTATAGCCCAAGCATTTTTCTGCTTTCAAGCGAGATAACGCTACCCAAAACAGCGTATGCCGCAGATCTGCCCCGCTCCTCATCTACCCCGCCTCTCAGGGATAATACATGCTCGACAGCGCTATAAAGCGATCTGTAGCTACCCGACCCCTGAAACCGCTTCAATTCCGTATAGGGGTCCCCTCCATCAAGCTTAATACTCCTTGTTTGCGAGGGCTTCCCTACACCAAGATACCGGGCTACTGCGTCTCCAGCCTTCTCCCCTATAAGCCTTCCAGTAGTGAATTTCCCTCCAACAATGGTGAATAGCCCTCTGGGATTATCGTGGTCTACAACCTCGAAGTCTCTTGTAGCGTATTCCCTATCCCTAAACTTGATCAGGGGCCTTATACTGGAGTAAGCCCTCAACACGGGTGTTTTGGCTAGGGCCGGGACCATCACTGATCCCTCACTGGTAAGGAACTCGATATCTTCCTTCGAGGGTGTGGGTGGGGCCTCTGGATCTTCAAGAAGAAATGCTGTTGTACCCATTATGGATGTGTCACCGTAGGGTACGAGTATATCTCCTTCGGAGGGTGGCCTCATCCTGTTTATAACACGCCTAGTAAGCCTCTTGGAGTACACAACCATCGTGCCTGCTGTTGGGAGGACCTCTACCTTGATCCCGATCCTGCGGGCTAAGATCCCGGCCCAAGGACCTGTAGCGTTCACCACAGCTCTAGCCCTAAGAACAGCCGTTCTCCCAGTAGCTTTATCGCTGACATACACATCCAGGTAATCACCGCCAGCTCTTTTCACATCGACGGCCTCAAGGCCCTCAAGTATGTATGCGCCATTGTTGAATGCTGTTAGGGCTATGCTCACAGCGAGGTCCCTTGAATACACAACCTTATCGGGGACCTCTATAACTATTCTGGATTCCCTATTTAGTTGGGGCTCCTCCTTCACGGCTTCGCTGGGGGCTAGCTCCCTGTATGGTATGCCTATGTTTTTTAGAGCTCTAGCTAGCTTTTCGTAGTACTCCTCATCCTCTCTGGATATAGCCACAAAGAAGCCTCCTGTATCCTCTACAGTGTGGGGGGCTATTTCAGCTAGCATTTTGTTCTCGGCTATGCAGTCTAACGCCGCCTTGGGGTCTGTAACCGCGTATCGGGCCCCGCTATGTAGGAGGCCATGGAATTTCCCGCTGGTTTCGCTAGCTACAACTGATCTCTCTATCAATGCTGTTTTAACCCCTCGGAGCGCAAGATCGAGAGTCGTCCACAGGCCGGAGATCCCACCACCGATAACTATTGCATCAAAGATGTTCTGCTGCATAAGTCTGTATGCCCATCCATTTTTCTCTTATTCGAAAGATATAAATACTTGCCGGGCTTCACCTGCAGCAGCTTGGGATTGTGGGGGGACCTCGACCCTTTGGGGGTCCCTCCTATTCTAGCT
>JALXCO010000234.1 GCA_026990885.1 Desulfurococcales archaeon | reverse complement strand
CCCCCAGGTATATTGATACTGTCCACGTAACGTAGGGGACCCACCTATCTAGGGGCATAAGATCGCTGCCAACACCGAAAGCCCTAAGCATCAAAACACCATATATTAGCGTCACCACAGAGCCGAAAACGTAGGATAGGGAAAACACCACCAGGGACCTCGCGATACCCGCCCCAAGACCCCTGCTGTATTTAGCTATATTGCCTGCTGAAGCCGCCAGGGTTGCAGGCATCGCCACCCCCACATAGTGATCCATATATATGTAGGGGGCAAACCCCCTGAACCCGGCTATATACATGTAGATAGTCGACAGCGGATAGAAAGCCTGGGAAACAACTCCGGCCTCACCGGCACCGCGGATGGTTAGTAGCATGAGCACTGGTATTATAACTATAACTAGGATTACTCCAGACACAACCAGAACAGGATCTATCCTATCCCACTTAGGTATTGAAGCTATCAGCAGGAGAAGAAGCCCTACAGCAACTAGATAGAGCACCACACGCTCCCTAGACTCTATGCGCGACACCTGGATAGCGAGCTTGAGGGACCCCCACAGCTGCTTGATATTGAGTGCCGCAGCTATCAGGATAGACCCAAACATTACCGATGCGACAAACCAGGCTGATGAGTTCAGAACATCATCGATGGTGACTGGATCAGCTGCTGGGATCGAAACAAGCCCTAGAAAGGCCGCTAGAGGGACCACCATAAGCGAGATCGTGATGCTCCCGAACCCAATACTGAATGATGTTCCGTAGGGCAGGATGAGGGCTAGGAACAGGATTAGGAAATTGAGTGTTAGGCTCAGCGAGGTCCCTGGAACTGCTTTCGACAGCTCTGGAGTTAGATCTATGCTGGGGACCCCAAACATAAAGATCGAGAACTGAAGGACGGAGCCCACAGCTATGATCGGTAGATAGATAGCTATATTCCTCAGCCTCGAGACTATTAGCGTGATTATCTGCGAAGCAATCCCGAGGGGGAACAGGAGATTCAGCTTATCTAGGAATACATGCCTTAATATATAGAAGAACCCTACACCAGTCAGGCTGAGCGATGCTAGCGAGAGATATATATAGAACCAGCTGCATGAGAATGGGTTTACGAAGCAGGCCTCGGAGTCGCTGTAGAGCCACGAGGGAAAGCCCGACTCATACAGCTTGTCCTCGTATATGGCTTTCGTGAGCGCGTAGGTTATGAGCATTCCGGAGGTGATCACCGTTGATAGGGTTATTCCGTAAGCTATTATTGTAGACCTAAACACCTCTCTAGGATCTATATCGCCCCGACCGTAGAGAACCCTAACCAGCACGGGGATCGCTATAAGAGATATCTCCGCGGTTGTGTAGCCCGTCACCGCATAGCCGTAGGTGTCTATGAAACCCATTATGAGCCCTACAGCCACCCCATACAGGGTTGCTCTATCGATGAGGGCCAATGTATCACTCTCCACCTGTCTTTCTGGATCCCACGGCCTCGATCAGGAGGCTTAACGCTCTTCTAGAGAGGTCCCTGGCCCACGATGATAGAGTGAGGAAAACAGCTATATATACTACCCCGCCCATGGCTAGATACGCCGCCAGCTTAGGCGAGTCAGCCCAGAACGACTCCACAACAACATCGGCTCCCCCGGTAAAGTACACAGCTAAAACGGTTGCGGATGAGGCCGCGATAAGCGATACAAGCTCGCGTATAGGGATCTCTGGCCTCAGGTATCTTTTGGCAAGCCTCAATGCTTGGGTGCTGTAGATTATCGAGGCAAGCAGCCATGAGAGGGAGTAGATCAACGCAACAATCCACGGATCAAGATCACCGAAAACCCACCTAGCCGCAACATACACAGAGGTCCCCACCCCAAGCCCTATCGCGGCTCTCGCGAATTCATATATAGATATCCTTCCGATAGGCGTGTTTATTATATCTCTAACCGATCTTGCCTCCAGATCCTCCCTGCTTGTTCCAGCAGATGCCAGGTTGAATACCCTTGCGAAGCCCAATATAAAGATCTCGAGAGACACAATGGTTAGCGGTAGCCATGCATCTATATAGCTCGGGTTGAAGAACGATATTATGGGCTTAGACAGCGATAGAAGCAGACTTAGTAGTATGCCCGTAAACAGGAAGTAGAGCCTCAGCGATTCAGCCAGGTAGCCCCTGTCGGGCTCCCTCAGCATCTTGGAGTACAGGCTCATGGATACTGCACCGAAGCCTGAAGCTATCACGCTTCTGGGTATGTAGGCTATCCCCATATATGCGGCTACAGACGCTAGCGCGGCTAGAACAGTCACTATCGCCCTATCCAGACTCTCAAGTATCATTCCCGCAACCTGAAAAATGTTTGTTGCCGCAGCCCTCAGCTGGAAGGATATCTCTCTCCTTATGTTGGCCAGCTTGAACCTTATATACCCCTTCCTAGCTAGGGCTAGGAATCCATACAGGAACGACGCTATAGTCGATACGGCTAAGGCTAGAACAGCACCAACCAAACCCTGGTTAAGGACAACCACAAATAGATATGCTAGCACGATCCTCAGCGTTTCGAAGACTATCTTAACCACGGCAAACAGCTGTGGGTTTATCAGCGCTACAGATGATTGAGCCAGTAGAACTATTGGGTTGGACGCCACTATAATAAGGAATATCAGTAGCTGGAGGCTCTTCTCCCCCAGCACTGTTGAGTAGTACAGCACAGCCAGCAGGTATATGGCTATACTTAATAGGCCATACGCCAGATTCAGGATCAGTGTTCCCGTTAGCGACTCCTGGATCTTTAGGATGTATCTCCTGACCCCCCACGGGATCCATAGATTATACACTGTTGATACAGAGGTTAGGAGGCTGAACCCGAGAACGAAGATTCCGTATTCATCGATCTCCAGCCTACGTATAACAATAAGGGTGAAGGCTATTGAGGTTAGGAACCTATATATCATGGATATATAGTTGAGTAGCGTCGATAATCTAAGCCTGACTTCCGGGAGCTCGTGGTTTTCCATAGCCAAATAGGGGACCCCGTGGCTCCGGGCTATATGAGCTCCTCGATAAGCTCCCTAGCCAGCTTCTCGGCCCCGTTTGGGTATTCCCTGGGCCTTACCTTCCTGCACCTATCTATATACTCGTATAGGCTATCTACATTCAGCTTTTCGGGGGGAAGTATACATGCCCCCAGCTTCTCGGCGAGTATGTCGGCGTCTCTCGATCCTGGAGCCAGCCTCCATCCAGGGTTAGGAACTATTATCGTTGGCTTTCTGTAGGTTAGTGTCGAGTCTATGGCTGTTTTACCTAGGTGGGTTATCACCAGAGATGCTCTAGCTATCCAGCGATTTATTTCTGGGTCGTAATCAAAGATCATCCATTTAGGCCTCACACCTCTATATATCTCCGGATCCACCCTACCCGTCTGCATGACCACACGATCCATATCCAGCTTCACCGCTGTATCGAAGAGATCTTTATAGCCGTAGGTTCCCGCAGTTATGAGAATATACCCATCGTCGCCAACCTCGTATTCAGGCTTCTCGTAGAAGGGGCCATAGACTACCCCGTAGGGGTGTAGCTTTTTCTGCTCCTCCCACTGGAGGACGGTTACCCTTGATATTTTAGCTAGGTACTTTGCAGACGAGCTCGGCTTGGTGAATCTTGTGCTTGCCTCTATGTTTACCACTGGTATATTCTTGATCCATGCGGCTATGGCTGGCGGAACACTGTGGTTTGATCCCGTGCTGATGAAGTATCTCCACTCAGAGCTGGCGCTCTTAATGCTGTCTATCAGAACCTTGGGGAGGCCTAGGATGAACTTAAGTATTGTTTCGTTTGGCTGGCGCAGCTTCTTTACGTGGATAACCTTACCAAA
>JALXCO010000233.1 GCA_026990885.1 Desulfurococcales archaeon | reverse complement strand
GAGGGAATGCTTTCCGGAGGCCCCCTATGCTACCCGGAGGGTGGCTGGGGTCCCCATCTAAGGAACATATTTAGAGGTCCCTGCGTAGAGTATCTCCCATACACACCCAGGAAGATAGATCTATACAGAAAGATAGCGGTATTGAGGAACGGGAGAGTAGTGAGGTACAGGTATCTGGTAGCCTCCTACCCCATCGAGCTGGTTGTCGAGGCTATACCCCCCAAGCAGATAGATAAGGGTGGCCTGAGCGATATATATAGAGTTAGATGGGTGAACCTGCTCAATATAGTTCTTGGGGTCAGAAGGGACCCCATGGAGTGGGATGTAGGGATACACGGGGGGAGAGCATCTAGAATACATACAGTGGTTAATCTAAGCAGGCTAGATAAAACATACTCGTTTAAGGGGTTCACTGTGGTATCATCGATACTGAGCTACTGCAAGGGTAACCCGCCTCCCCCGGATGCTGTCTCGAGGGTTATAGCTGAGCTGAGGTGGGCTAAAGTAATCAGGGAGAGGTCCCAGGTTGCGGCTGAAAGAATATATGTTATACCCTATATCCACCCGATAGAATCCAGCGAGGCCGAGATAAGTAGAGTGGTGGATGAGCTTAGATCGCACAACCTACACCCTGCAGGGGTGGGTGGATTGGCCAGGAACCTAGATATAGGCAGGCAGATAGAGATAGCCACAGAGATACTCAACAGCATAATAGATAAATAACGAAAAGGTGGCTCCAGCCCTAGCCGCAGCCAGCTATCTACCCTCAACAAGAAACCTATAGTACAGCAACGCAGCTATAGTCTTGCCATCATCTATCTCGTTCCTCTCAATCATGCCGTAAACATCATCGAGCCCCAGAACTGCTACCTTGATATACTCATCCTCCTGGTGGGAGGTCCCCACATACTCCAGGCCTCTAGCTATATAGACATACATGATCTCGCTGCTAACCCCAGGGGTAGGGTACATCCTGAAAACCATATCCATCTCCCTCGCCCTATACCCGGTCTCCTCAACCAGCTCCCTCATGGCGGTTTCTTTGGGGTCCTCTCCACTCTCCATGGTTCCTGCTGGAAGCTCCCAGATCCACTTCATCGGCCCTATCCTAAACTGTCTAAGCATAATAACCCTGCCGCCTTCTAGTAGTGGGATCACCACAACTGATCCCGGATGCTCGAGAAGATCTCTAACGATAGTTCTGTCATCGAAATAGACCTTTACGCTCTTCAGCGAATACCTCTTTCCTCTGCATAGAGTGCTGCTTGAAACAGATCTGGGTTCAGGCTCCTCCACGCGACCCATATACGGATCATCCCACCAAAGCAAGGAGACAGAAGCAATACCTAAAAAAGAATGTTGAGCCCATCTAACATCTACATTTTCTCAAGCTCCTTCTCAAGCCTCTTAACCCCATCCCTGCTTAAGAGGTTATACAGCTCCGTTCTATGTCTAGTCTCATCCTTAATCAGCTCCTCAGCCAGCTCCTCAGTAACGGGGTCGGGGCCATGGACGAAATCATATAGATCCTTATACCCCTTTATAGCGCATATCTCGGCCTTTATAGCGGCTATAATGAACCCATCGATATCATATGGATCTTCAGGGAGCTCCGGGTACTTACAGCCGGATATATCGTAGAGCTCCTTGAAGTTTTTAGGCGGCTCAACATCCAGCTCCTGCAGCCTCTGCGCAATCATGTTCGCGTGCTTATTGATCTCTTCTTTAGCCTCCCTCATAAACAGCTCAGCTATCTCCTCGGAGTTTGGACCCTTAACAGCCATGGCTGTATACATGTAGTAGTATGCCGCGACCCATTCATCGGCAAATAGCGAGAGGAGCTTCTTAACCAGCTTATCTCTATCGAGGTTGCCCGAGAACTCGTGGCCTATATGCTTCGACAATGTATTCCACCATATAATATAGGCTATATAGTTATTTAACAATAAATAAATAACGGGGTTAATAATTGAAGCTTGCTGTATTATTGAAGGGGGATAGCGTATCCAACCCTGCTGATTCCGAGGCATGCCTGGTTATCGATGTGTCATCGTGCTGCAGACCCATAAAGACCATGAAGCTGGCTGATGGAGCCAGTGGTGTGGCGAAGATATCCCAGATAGCTATGAAGCTTATCCCCATGGGTGTTGCTGGTGTGGTAACCTCTAGAGTAGGTGTTGAGGGTTTCAAGGCCTTGAGGGATCTTGGGTTAAAGATCTATAGATTTGAGGGCTCGCTAAACGACCTGGAGAGGCATATTAGGGCTAGGGGGCTCGATCTTGAGGAGATAGACGATCAATCAAAAATAGACTTCAACTGCCCATGCTGCTCTAGACGGTAAAATCGATCGATGATGAATGCTGGGTACGCCCCCACCAGAGGCATCTAGAAGAGGATTATGTATTGTGGAGTATCGTACCTACTGCTTCAGGGTCTTCGAGGCTATATCCAGAATCTTTCTCAAGGCATCTAGAGCCTCCTGGCACTCCTTTAACTTGGATTCCTCAATATATCTAGTTATCTGGGGCTCATCAAACACGAGCCTCTTCTTCTCGGGATCGTAACCCACCCTGAACCTGATTCTAACTATATCCAGCTTGTCTATATTCCTCTCAACCATTATCTTGTAGAGCTTCCTATTGAATTCCGACACGTCCCTAAGAATGATATCCTCCGAAAGTATCTTCCCGAACACCGCGAAGATTATTCTCCTTATCTTGTCGGCGAATCTAGCGGCTATGATTAACCCTGTAGATACCTCCACAACTTTCGGCTCTCTATAGTAGTATTGTGGATACAGCATCTCGTACTCCTTAACCCTCTCGATATCCCTCGATAGCTCCTCTTTGGATTCGTGGAGCTCTATACTCATCTGGCCCACCGTATATGTTATTGTTTTTAGAGGCTCTATTCTGTTTCGCCTTGTTTAGCGCTCAGGCATTTTTTATCGAGCTCGATATATAGCTCGTCTAGGAACTCTCGGGCCTCTCTAAAGATCTTTATCAGGTCGCCCTCAAGCCTAACTATATATAGCTCCCTCAAAACACTAATTATGCTGTCGGCATCGTCTCTAGATATTCCATGCTCCTCAGCAAGCGATCTTATGAGCCTCGGGTATTCTACATCGCTGTAGTAGCTCCAGTCACGCTTCATCTTTATCAGCTTGTCTAGAACCCTGTAGGCTAGATCACCGTAGTCTCTGCAGAGCTCCCAGATCTTCTTCCTCAAGTGATCCCATATAGACTTAATGTACAGCCTCCTATTATCAGGCATATACGTGTAGTACCTACCTATGAAAGCTACATCTGGAGGGAGCTCCTCCCTATATCTATCCACTATACTGACTAGCTGATCATCGGAAAGCCTGGAGGCGAGCCTCTCAAGCAGTGATAACCTTTCAAAATAGTTGTATGCCTCATCGTACCCCAGATCGTTGAATCTCAGCGCGTACTCATCCCCGACGCTTTTTCCGATCTCAAGCAGTGTTAGGTCGTCGAAGAGCCTCTGTAGAAGATGCATTCTCTCCTCCTTTTTGTCCATAGATAATGTCACCATAGATATAGGGTTTGGGGATATAAAAGATCAAAAGATCGCAATCGGCACAGGTACCACAGATAAGCCCCATGATCTATCTTCTCTTTATGAGGGTATCAACAAGAGCCTCCCCAATCAGGTTGAAGGCAAGGACAACAAGGAAGATCATTGCTGCAGGAAATATAGAGACCCAGGGGGCAGCAGCTAGATAGTATCTCCCCGAGCTAGCCATCAAGCCCCATTCAGGCTCGGGGGGCTGGGCTCCTAGCCCAAGGAAGCTTAGGGCTGAAGTCACCAGTATCGCGTCAGCGGTGCTGAATGTTGTGAGGACTATGAGCTCGGGTATCACGTTTGGG
>JALXCO010000232.1 GCA_026990885.1 Desulfurococcales archaeon | reverse complement strand
CTTAGGAGTGTTTTGTCTAGGGCTAACGATGCTTTGGAGAGTGATGATCATGATATGGGTTCTTCCTGCCCTATATGCGGGTTGCCTGTAGCGGATCGTGATCTCGGGCTGTGCTGCTGCCACTCGGCTGCGTATAGGAGGGTTTATGATGTGTTTAGGCATTGGGAGAGGAGTGGCTATAGCTGGGGTGAATACCTGGATTTCCTGGCTAAAAGCCGTTATGTGGGTAGGTTTGTTAAGGATCTTGTTGCTGCAGGCTATGTAAAATAGAGCATCTATACTCTATAGTTCTAGGCTCATGGTCTTGAGCGGCTCTATCTTGAGTTCTGCAAGCTTTACTAGTGCTAGGTTCACTCTGCCGGGCTGTGGGTTTGATGCGCATACTATTTCTCCGTCATCGCTTATATAGTAGTATCTGCATTGTTGCTTTTCTTTCTGGTCTGGTGCTGGCGATTCGAATATGATGATGTTGCTGTCTATATTGACTATTGAGTAGCATTTATTGTTTTTACACATGATGGACACAAGCGGGTTTATTGTTGTTGCTCTCGATATCATGAATACCGCTAGGTCTTCGAATGTCTCGAATTTTATTTTGATCGATACCCCAGCGTCTTTTCCGGATATGCTCATTATATATCGACCTCCAGTTTAATTTGGAGTAGGGGTTAAAATAAGTTTAATTAATAGCTTTCTATATAAAATTGATAGGGTTGTCTAGATGCCCAGCGGTAGAGGTGGTGTTGGTGTATGCCCGGGCTGCGGCTATGAGGTTAAGGAGCCTGAGAGAACCTGGCAGCTGGTTTCCCCCCTTCCTGATTCTAAGGGCAGGATAACTATAACTATCATGGGCTCGTACAGATGCCCTAACTGTGGTAGGAAGTGGAGGGGTGTTGTTAGCAAGATTAAGACTGGCGGTGGGGAGGTTGAGATTGAGGGTGGTGGCAGGTCCTCTAGGAAGATTTCTGAGAAGTCTGATGAGGATAGGGGTACGGTTATAGAGATCGACTTGTCTGAGCTTGAGGAGGATCTGGACTAGACAGCTCTAGGAATCGTTTTCTCCTGGTGCTCTGTTGTTGTCGGCCAGATATAGTGCGTATGTGTTTTTTCTGGTTGCTCTTCTACTGGTGCTTATAGGCCTCAACGTGTTTACTATACTTACTGGCCGCTCGTTTATGGCTGTTATCGATGGCATAAGTATGGAGCCTATATTGAATTCCGGAGATATCGTGTTTCTTCTCCCCGTCTCGTCGCCTGAGGATATCAAGGTTGGGGATATAATTGTTTATCGCAGCGCATATAATAGGCTTATTATTCATCGTGTTGTCGATATAATTGAGGTTTCGGGCGAGTACTATTTCGTTACTAAGGGTGACAACAATAGGTTTCCTGATCCCCCTGTTAGGCCTGGCGATCCTGGTATAGGTTATTCCTTTGTGGTTGGTAAGGTGATAAGTATCAATGGCTACGTTGTTAAGGTTCCCTATTTTGGCTATCTAACTCTATTAACCAGATCGTAGGGCTATACACTAATCATCCTTGGTGGGTGTTGCCGTGAAGATTTTTAGGGGCTCTCTGGTTTTTGATCCCTCTATCTTTTCTCTAGGTAGAGCTGGCTTGAGCGAGGTTATAGACCACGTACTGGAGATTCTGAGGAGCGGTTTGTGTAGGCTCTATATCGCTGAGCACCCGTTTATCTCTAACGCGAAATATATTTCTGGCTCAGCAATCGATGTCTTCAGGTTTTCCTTCTCTCAGGGCAGCTTGATTGTTTATTGCGAGGATGATAGCCTCTATAACGGGTTTGATAGCTATAATGGTGCTGCAGTCTTGAATGAGGATACATGGGCCGATGTGAGGGTTTTCGTGGGTGGCAGGCTCCAAGCCGACTCCTCATGCCAGGGCTTCCAGCATGCCTCATGGATTAGTGATATAGCTAAAGCACTTGATCCTGATAGTGGTGGCAGGTCTCAGGTAATAAACCTATATTGCTTGACTGAATCAAGCAACCTGGATCTCGACTCCATAAGCTATAGGGGTAAAGCGTTTATCACCCCAGGATATCCCGGCGGCAGTAGCGGTTTAGGCTGGGTTGAGTATGGGATAACTAGGTTTGGTCTGTGGGGTTCGCTAAACACCCTTTTAGAGAGTCAAAAGCTGGTATGTGTGGAGGAGTATGAGTTGACAGGGCTTGAAAACATAGAGCCTATAGCAGTGTCTGTTCCGGGGCGCAAGCCGCTGATCTATAGTATAGGGGGCGATATAGTGATCTTGACTTGCACACCTAAACCCATAAACACGAATATGCCAACAATAAAGACAATACTGCTGTACATGAGCACCAAAGACGAAAAACAGTTAAGGCAACCGGAATCGTTTTAAGTTATTGACGCATATATTAAAAACACTGTAAATCACTGGGTTTAACTTCCATTGCTCACGGTAAATCACCTTAGCCATAAGCTTGAATCCTTAAAAACACCCATACATAAAAATAATAGTGGCAAAGCACATAACACATAAACATGAGGGCCCGTCGTCTAGCCCGGTTAGGACGCCGCCCTGACGCGGCGGAGGTCCGGGGTTCAAATCCCCGCGGGCCCACCACCAACATATATTGCATCGACTTCTGTAGTGTTACCAAATGATAAGGGAGTAGTGTAAGCTAAGTTGATTACCCTCTACAGCAATAGTATCACACGGTGCTTTGAAGATGTCCGAGATAGAGTGTATTGTTAAGGGTGGCGTGATTATTCCGCTTAAGCCTTTGGCGGAGCTTGAGGGTAAGAAGGTCAAGATAAAGATAATAGATGTTGAGGGTGTCGATGCGGAGAAACTTTATTCATATCTTAGGCTCTTAAGGGAGGGTGAGGATGCCGAAGAACTCTTCGAAATATAGACAGGGAGATATTATTGTCCTAGAGCTCCCGTTCACAGACCTACTAGGCTCTAAACTAAGGCCGGTCTTGGTATTGAATGCTGTAGACTTGGGCGACGATATGATAGTGGCAAAGGTAACTGGCTCCTCTGGGCTACATAGAATACCGATAACACAATCAGACTTAGCTATTGGCCGTTTAAAGAGGGAGCCGAGCTATATAGATTGCTCAAGTATTTTTACTGTGGAGAAGAAACTAGTTGTGAAAGTCGTTGGCAGACTTGCTGAAGAGGCTCTAGCTAAGGTTAAGGAGGAATTAAGTAGCATTTTTGGTTTAAGGTAAAGAATCTTCTAATTTCTAGCTAAATGTTTGTTAATACTAAGTCTAAATGTTTACTGAGATTCTCATAATTGGCTGAAATGGCTCAAATAATTTCTTGATTCTATCTTTCGCTATCTCGTTGTTTTCTATAATATTTTCTATCCAGATCGCTACTACGAGTGTGAAAGCGTCGTACGCTTTTGTTGCTATTTCTATTAATATTTCAACTCGTTCTTTTTGGGGGTTTTGTAGAATATGTAGGTCTTTATTTTGTAATAGTGCGCTCAGTAGGTCATATATATTAGTATCTCCTCTTTTAACTTCATGGAAAGTTGATTCCGGTTCAGGGTTGGTCACCGTGATATTATCTTGTACGGCGCTTACTCCTGCGACATTACCCAAGGCTAAGATGACCTTTTCTCTCTCTGCATTGGTCATGGTCGAACCATCAACTACAACGCAAGTTCCCAATTCGATCGCAAAATTAGAGACTGGAATGCCGAGTCTGTAAACTTCAGCCATTAAGTCTTCTACTCTTTGCTCTTCTGCTGATTTTACAGCGACCTGCACTTCCGGTGTTTCTTTTTTCTTCTTGCCAAAAAGTTTAGCTCCTGCATCTGTAATAAATGAAAATAATCCCATTTTTATCTGTGTTTTATGATTTAAAAATATGGTAACTACTCCGATGCCCACTACTTTT
>JALXCO010000231.1 GCA_026990885.1 Desulfurococcales archaeon | reverse complement strand
CGCCTCGCCCACCGCCCCGGGCCTATAGCTCTCCATGCCGGATAGAAACCTGTATAGCTCTATAGCCATCGGTGATACTGAAGCTATAAACCCCCAGTGCTTTAGATCGCTGTACTCGGAGACGGGGGAGACGTTCCCAGGCTTATAAGGTATAGAGGCCTCAACAGCTATTCCCGGGGGTATGGATGAGGCTATCACATAGTTGATTTCGGGACAGCCCATTAGCTAGAACTCCACCATTATATGTATATCCTTCACGTCGTTTAGAACATTTCTCCAGAGGCTCCCGATTGATGCGAGGGAAAATATACCGGTTAGGTTGGCCTTCGCCTCCTCTATAATATTCATTATGGCCTTAACAGTTCTCCCGCTCCTCAAAAGATCGTCTACAATAAGTATGTTCATGCCCTTCTTCAAGTGGTCCTTAGGGATGTAGACCGTAGTGAGAGATGGGGGGTCCCTGGATAGGTAGGTCTCCTCATAGAAGTTCTCGTACCCGATCTCCTTCTTGCGCTTAGCCACAACGATATTGGTGTCCAGCATCGACGCCACGGAGAGGGCTATGGGTATTCCATCCGTCTCTATCGTTACCACAGCATCCAGGTCCTGGTTCCTGAACCTCATATACGCCTCGATACCCACTATCCTCAGGATATTTATGTTGTATATCACGCTGTAGAGGTTGAGTATATCCCCATCCACAACCTTGAGGTTCCTGGCCACAATCTCCCTAAACACACCGTTGCTGTATAGCTTGTTGAGGAGCTCGACAGCCCTCTCCTGGGATGGCTTAACGACCCCCGAGATATACCTAGATATTATTGGTGGGGGTAGCTCAACGATCTTCTGGAGCTCCTTATACTTCATATATTTTTTAACCACCCTCAGCGCCGTTGCACATAGCTCCTTCTCGTTGACGTTTATCAAGCTATCCCCAATACGATTTATGGAGGTATCTAATAAATATTATTAGGCTAAACTATTCAAATCGATAGATTAAATGCATCTATCTCCAGGGATCGATTTAAAAAGTTGGGATATCTATATATTCCCTATATAGGATATTATATAAGGTTAAACCCGCCTGGAATCGAATGGGTATGGGTTGGTTGAGATGGCCATAGATCTTGTTCTAGCCTACGCATCCCTCATCATCTCGATCTCACTGATCCTCTACGCAAACTACGTTATAGCCAGAAAGATAAGCCTCTACTACCCATCCTACACATTATCGAGGGTCCTCAAGCTGGCTCTCGAAAACGGGAATCTAGCCAAGATCTTTAGGGAGGCGGTGCTCCAGAAAAGATTCATATCCTGGGGAGGCGAGGTAGCTGTAGAGGGTATTTTCAGGGGTATAAGCCTAGCTATGTACATGCTCATCCTCATACTATCGATAGTTAACCTGGCATACTTCATTGCCTCTGGACGCTACTTCTCCATATTGAGTATCCTGATATCCATCTTCGGAGCCGTTCTCTTCGTGGCTGGGGCCGTTATAGTATACAGGATGAGGGTCCCTAAACACGGGAGGACATGGCTTATGGAGGTTAGGGGTCTAGATCTCCTGTACCTGGTTCTCCTAGCCATACTGGGGCTTGCCGCCGCCCCATCGTTCTCCGAGGCTGCCGCACCCATAGCTATTCCTCTATCCGCCCTGCTGGGATCTGTATTGGTTCTCATGCTCCCCTACACCCGGTTCTGGTACAACATAGCCTTCATACTGAGGCTCCTAACCTACCAGGAGAGGCATCCGGGCAAGCTTCTAACCCCGTTCAGGCTGGATCAATTAACCGAGTCCGATATAGAGAGCCTGAAGCTGGGGATCGAGAGGTTCGGAGATATAGAGACTGAGAGGCTGATCAATCTAGACTCATGCGCCAACTGCGGCCTATGCGACTCTGTGTGTCCAGCATACGCCGTGGACAGGCCCCTCTCGCCGAGGAGGCTGGTTCTGGCCCTCAGATCCCACGCCAGATCCGATCCAGACAAGACCGTTGTAGACCTTATCGAGGACGACACGTTCTGGGCGTGCACAACCTGCGGTGCTTGTGTGGCTATATGCCCCATGGGAGTTGATCATGTACCGTTCATAGTTGATGTAAGGAGATACCTGGTGTTTTCCTCCAGGCTCGACCAGAAGAAGAATGATCTCATAATGAGCATAGCCCAATACGAAAACGCCATGGGCATACCGAATAGCGAGAGACTGGATAGAATGAGGAAGCTTGGAGTACCTCTGGTTGAGGACGGGGTAGAGTTCGAGTACCTCCTATGGGTTGGGTGCATGGGGAGCTTCGATGATAGGGCATCGAGGATTGTCGCGGCGTTCGTTGAGATCCTGAAGAAGGCCGGATTAAAGGTTGCTGTTCTCGGGGGGCATGAAACATGCTGTGGGGACCCCATGAGGAGGCTTGGTGAGGAGAGCAGGTATCAGGATCTTGCCTTGAGGAATATAGAGATCTTTAAGCAGTTCGGGGTAAAGAAGATCATAACCATATGCCCCCACGGATACAACACATTCAAGAACGAGTACAGGGACCTCGACGACTCATGGGATGTTGAGGTCTATCACCACTCTGAGATTCTGGCCAGGCTCATTAAAGAAGGGAAAATAAGGCCCGAAGCCAAATCCTCCAGCTACAGCGATGTCGGCATACACGACTCGTGCTATATAGGGAGGATAAACAATATGGTTGAGGAGCCCAGAGTGGTGCTTAGGGTATCGAGCAAAAACTATATCGAGCCCGAGAGGAGGGGCAGAGCTACATTCTGCTGCGGTGCTGGGGGAGCAAACTACTGGTATGATGTCCCCGAGAGGAAGAGGATATCTGTTGAGAGGATCGAGGAGCTGCTAAATAAGGGTGCCAGGGTTATAGCTACTGAATGCCCGTTCTGCGCGGCAATGTTTGAGGATGCTCTGAGGAATATCGGGAAGGATAAGGAGGTTGCTGTGAGGGATCTCGCCGAGATCCTGTATGACTCGATCAGGTAGGTAGCTCCCCACCCATATGGTTGAGTGGTGCACATGCTTTGAGCCTCGATAGAGGCAGATCTGCAGGATTCTATACCGCTCCACCGCAGCTCGTGATCCCAGCGGTACTAACCACTATATCATCCAACCCATTCAACGCCGACAACTCTATCTGCAGTGAGTGGGCGAGGGGCCTCGATATACCGAGGAAGAGGGACACAGTGCTATATACAGGGTGCCTATACCAGCTGATGGCCTACTCCACCCCGCTTGTCGAGATATACAGCCTTCTCACCCCAGGCCTGGTAGCTATTGCTGCTGAGGGCTTAAGGAGGTACCCCAAGGCTGTATCCCCCCTCCTCAGAGTTTTTGTGGCTAGGGACGAGTCCTACTACAGATATGCCCTGGATTCTCTTAGGAGTGTCGCCTTGCTCCTGAAAAGATCAGGGGTTGATTTCGGGTATCTCTATGAGGACGATATATATTCAGGTGTGTACCTCCACGAGATCGGGTTTATAGAGGAGTTTATCGAGCACGCTAAAAGGGTCTATGAGGTGTTCAAGAGAAACAGGGTTAAGAGGATCATAACAGTGGACCCCCACACAACAGATGTTCTGAAGAATATATATCCACAGTATATCGAGGGCTTCGACCTAGAGGTTATACACTACAGCGAGCTAGTTAATGAAGAATCTATATGGAAGGGATCCGCCAGCGGCGGGGGAGGTCCCCTATACACTGTTCACGATCCATGCTATATCGTGAGGAGGCTAAATCTATATAGAGGGATCAGGGCCCTGCTAAAGCACGTGAGGGTCAGGGACCCCCCTAGATCGGGGGAGAACACATTCTGTTGCGGAGGCCCCATAGAGGGTGTTTCCCCGGAGCTCTCCATAAGCATAGCTATAGAGAGGCTGAGGGAGCTCAAGG
>JALXCO010000230.1 GCA_026990885.1 Desulfurococcales archaeon | reverse complement strand
AACAGCATAGTAGTTATCCACACCTATAGAGGAGCCATACATATACGCCCCAACATACCAGGGGAGGTACAGCAGAGTTAGAGCAAGGGAGACGGCCAGGGCTAGCCCGATCAAAACCAGCGGCCTGCTCACTATAGAACCCCTAAGAGGCCACGAGTACCTGGAGTATGTGTATCTCCTCAGCTCCATGAGTATCCTCGGGATGTCTACAGCGAACTCGTGAGGAGCTGTATAGGGGCATGCGTAGTAGCAGTCTCTGCAGTCGTGGCACAGGTTGGCTAGGTAGAGGAGGTCCCCGTACCCAAA
Organism: Desulfurococcales archaeon; assembly: GCA_026990885.1. Lineage (GTDB taxonomy): Archaea > Thermoproteota > Thermoprotei_A > Sulfolobales > AG1 > WANO01. The sequence goes on along the minus strand of JALXCO010000230.1, from coordinate 12,530 downwards.
GAACCTTCTGAGCTCCATGGCCGGCCATACAGGGCAGTAGCCCTCGCAGTACCGGCATGAGTTGCATATCGTGAACTGCCTCTCAGCCTCCTTGAAGAGTTCCCTATCCCCCAACGGATCTCTCACCCGCTATGATCCCGAACACAGAGCCTATAGTGAGTCCCAGCCCGCCCAGATACCCCCTCCTGAGGATGTTGCCCATCATGATCTCTCCAGCAGCATATATATTCCGGAAGAACCCTCCAGAGGATCTAGCGACCCTAGCGCTTTTATCGACGGCAACCCCCATGTAGGTGAATGTTATCCCGGGCCTCAGCGGGTAGGCGTAGAATGGCGGCTTATCGATCTTTAGGGCCCAGTGGCTCTTAGGAGGATCAATACCTACAGCACGGCAGTCATCGAGCTTCCCAGGCCTGAAGCTGCAGTCATCAACAACACTGCTGTTGAACTCACCCACCGTCTTGAGAAGCCTATCCGGGTCTAAACCTATCTTCACAGCGAGATCCCTAAGATCGCTGGAGGTGTATGGAGGATATATGGGCTGGATAAACAAGCCAACAACCTTGGAGTCGAATATAGAGTAGGCAACCTGCCCAGGCTGCTCAGCCACAAGCCTGCCCCACATCGCATACCTCTTAGGCCACTCATCCTCCCCCTCATCATAGAATCTCTTGGCGTGGGCATTAACCACTATACCGAAGGGGATCGAGTCCACCCTGGTGACTATACCACCATCATACCTCGGGGACCTCGCATCTACAGCAACCATGTGGGCCTCCCTGGGATCGCCAACAAGCCTGGCCCCAGCCCTAGCCAAGATCTCGAGAACCAGCCCATCGTTAAACCTGCTGCCCCTAACAATAAAGTTCTCCGCCGCATCGCCCCAGTACCTCTTGAGCCAGGATATATTGGCCTCGAAACCACCGGAGGCGAGCACCACAGAGTCGGCCTCAACCCTAAGGGTTCTCCCGCCGACATCGATAACCGCCTCCCTAAAGGTGTCGCCCTCAACAACAAGATCCCTTAGGGTAGCGCCATAAAGCACCTCCACACCAAGCCTAGAGGCATACCTATAGTAGGCGTTCAGGAGAGCCTTACCCCCACCGAGAAAGAACATGTTTGTCCTCGAGAGATGGAGGGAGCCTTTCAGAGGTTTCTGCCACCTCACTCCATGCTTCTCCATCCAGCCGGGGAGGTCCCTGGATCTAGAAACAACCAGCTCTGCTAACTCGCGATCCGTATCACCCCTATTAACCCGAACTATATCCTCCAGAAACTCCTCCTCGCTATACGGGCCAGAAACATACGGTCCACGATCATGGGCAACCCTAATATCCCTGGTGTACTTGGTGTTTCCACCCCTAGACTCGATGGGGGACCTCTCAACCAGAAGAACCCTCCCACCCTGCTCCACAGCGGCTATAGCCGCGCACAGCCCGGCGTTGCCTCCCCCAACAACTATCGTGTCGTAGAATCTTCTTGAGGGCTTCATGGAGCCGCTCCCCTAGACCGGGGGTGTATACCTCCCATTAACGGGGTGTGTTCCCGAGGCTATTATATTGGTTCTTAAACATATTTAGACTATAAACAACAGTATCGACCGCGCCCTGAGGGTCATACAAGTCAATGAGCAGCTGCGTGAAAACCTCCGGGGAGGTGGGTCTGTGGAACGCTACTCTATATAGTATGCAACCCCCTTCATAAGCCTCCTAGCAGTTCTCGATACGGTAACACTCGATATGTGGGGTTTGCCTCCCTCGGACTCGAGATCCACGTAGACCTCAATCAGCCCCTTGGGGTGGGCTATAACAACCCTTCTATCGTCCGATCCTGCGAGCTCGTTCACCACTGTTCCGGGGTATCGGGCTGCGGAACCGATGCATATAGCCCCGGTAACGGCCATTGCGTGGTGCATCTTCTGCATCGAGAAAAGCCTAGCTAGAACGCTGTAGCTCTCTCTAGAAATCCTCCTACCCAGAGACGTGGTGTAGTCCTGCCTCTCGCCGACAACAACTATGAATGGCTGGTGGGGGGTTTCGACAGTGGCCCTCCTCCAGTCATCGACCATCCCTAAGAGCTCGGCGGCTCTCGATCTTATCTCCTCGAGAAGATCCAGAGTCTCCCTGGGGACCTCGCCAGGAAGCTCAACACCACTCAAGCCGACATCGCGGGCTCTAACGAACACAGCCAGGTTTGCCGAATCAACTATGGAGACCTCGAACACCCTGCCGTCGGCCTCTATATAGTCCCTAGCCCTGCCCGTTGGTAGGAGTCCCCTACCCAAAACAGCTCCACCGGGGTCCCTCCATATAGTGTCTATCCTAGCCCCAGGCCTGGGTACGCCGTCTATCATGTAGTCTCCCTCGTACTTAACTGATCCGTTCTCCACAGGGACCGCTATATCGATCCTCTTACCGGTATTTACGTTAAGCGCCCTAACAACGGTTACGGGCTCCCTGGCCTCCACGAGCCCCTCATCTATGGCGAAGGGGCCTATAGCCGATGTCAGGTTGCCGCAGTTGCCTGTCCAGTCTATGAACTCTCTATCTATACCCACCTGCCCGAATAGGTACTCGACGTCTACATCGTCTCTCTCGCTTCTCCACACGATCATGACCTTGCTTGTGTGGGTGTGTGATCCTCCCAGGCCGTCTATCTGCATGGGGTCCCCGCTGCCGAAGATCCTTAGGATCACCCTCTCCCTCTCGGCGGGGTTCTCTGGGAGGACCTCCCGCCTGAAGAACACACCCTTGCTTGTGCCTCCCCTCATTATTGTGCATGGAACCCCCTTAAGCGGCATGTCTATCGACCGCTCCACTATAGATTGATGGTTCCAATATATATATCCATAACATTATTTACTGCAGGAAAAGCCTAAATTAAATATATTAAATATACCGGAATAAAAATTATTTAAAAATGTTATTATTAAAATATAATAATGATTTAAAAACATATATCTACATGGGTAGGTATTATGGCTGTTAATAAGGCTGTCCTAGCGGTTATAGTCGTGGTTATAGTTGCCGCAGCTGTAGGTGTAGCGTTCTTCACAGGAATGTTCCAGCAGGCGGCGCCTGGAGCCGGTGTTGAGGGGGTCCCCCCGGAGCTTGCGCCGATCGTTGAGGCCGCCAGAAAGGAGGGTAGGCTAGTGATCTACAGCACCCTCGATAGGCCCAGCGCCGAGCCGCTGCTGGAGGCCTTCAAGAAGAAATACCCGTTCATCGAGGTCGAGTATCTGGAGATGAACAGCAAGGTTATCTATACTAGGTACCTCAGCGAGAAGGAGGCTGGCGCTGAGACCGCCGATATACTCTGGTCATCAGCCGCCAATCTCCAGTGGATACTGATTAAGGAGGGGAGCGCTCAGCCCTACAGGGTGTCGTTCTACGATGATATACCTGAGTACGCCAAGTACAAGGATCTCGCCTACGTCTCCAGCTTCGCGCTTATAGCGCCGATCTACAATAAGGAAAAGATCCCGAGCGACCTAGCACCGAAGTCCCAGGAGGATATACTTAAGCTTCTCAAGGAGAGGAGGGACCTCTTCACGCCAAGAAGCATATGTACCGGGGACATAACCAGGAGCGGATTCTACTTCCTGGTAACGTACTACCTATACAACAACTTCCCAGACGTGATAGGCGAGGTCCTCAGGCTCGCCGGAGAGATCGGTGTCCAGGCCCACCCATCGACGGGGGCTCAGATAGAGAGGGTTAAGACAGGAGAGTGCTATATAGCCACGAACCTCCTGGTTAACTACGCCTTCAGAGAGGCCAAGACAGACCCCAACCTAGGGGTGTTTGTCCCAAGCGACTTCAGCCTCCTGGTTCCTAGGGTAATGTTCATTACCAAGGAGGCCCAGCACCCCAACGCCGCCAAGCTATTCATAGAGTTCGTCCTCTCCGAGGAGGGCCAGAGGCTCCTCGGGAGGGAGGCGGAGGTAACCATATTCCCCAACCCGGAGTATCCTGAGCTGTCTCTGGACTACCTAACCAAGAACGTTGAGAACCTGATAGTGATCAGGCTTGGGGACGACCTGCTGAACAAGGCGATCGAGAAGGCTAACGTGGAGGAGTTCACACGCAGATGGAAGGAGCTTACAGGCCTCAAGTAGCCCCACTCAACAAGGTGAGGAGGGATAATAGATAAGGGGTTCAAGGTAGTAAGCCTGTTTTTTGCCCTCATCTCGATCCTTGTTTTCGGGATAATCATATATCAATCAGTGAACGAGAACCCCCTATACGCCGGGTTCAAGCCCAGCCTCCAGAGCTATATAGACGTGATCCGCGACTCCGAGTTCAGGGTATCACTGATCAACTCTATAGTTATAGCTCTTCTAACCCTCCTCTCCATACCAATGGGCCTGGCTCTCGCCATAGTGATCCATAAGGTCGAGATCCCCGGAGCTAAATATATCGAGCCAATGATAATTATACCAATGTTCATCTCACCCATAATATGGGGGTTCGCATGGCTCTACATGTATGGGCCGAGCGGCTTCCTCCCCAGGCTCTGGGGGGATATATATGGCGTGGTACCGGTGGGGCTGATCTCTGCAATAATCCATGTCCCCCACGCATACGTGATCCTGTCCACAGCCCTCCTATCCATAGACTCCTCCTTCGAGGAGGTCGCCAGGATACATGGTGCGGGGCCCCTGAGAACGATCTTCAGCATACTTATACCCATGATGAAGCCCTCAATAGTCTTTTCAGCCGTGATACTCTTCGTCCTCGGCCTAGAGCAGTTCGGGGTCCCGCTCGTTCTAGCCGCGCCCATAGGGGATAATGTCCTGACCACATACATCTACCAGCTCGTAACCCTCGGGGTAGAGATCCCGTACTCCTACATAGCTGTGGTTGCGTCCATCATAATCTACACGGCGCTAACCCTGCTGATCATCCAGAGGTACCTCGTGCTCAAGCTAGCCAAGAGATACGTAACGGTTACTGGAAGGATAAGGGGGTTCACCAAGATAAGGGTTTCCAGGCCAGTCGCCCTAGCTCTCCTCTCCGGGGTGCTAGTCTATATAGTCTTCTTCATAGCCCTGCCTCTAGCCGCTGTCGTGGCAAGGTCCCTGAGCCCCCTCTACGGATCGGGTTACCAGGTAACCCTGAGCTTCTACGAGACAATAGCCACCTCAGCCCCCCTCAGAACAGCTGTGGTAAACACCGTGCTTGTTGCCGTGATCGCTGCATCGATCTCCATACCAATATACCTGGGCTACGCACTAACGATACTCAAGTCCAGAAGCAGGATCGAGAGCGGTATAGTCGATGTGGCATCCACACTCCCCAGAGCAATGCCCGGCCTCGTGGTTGGTTTAGCCTTCCTATGGCTCTACCTATTCACACCCCTAAGACCACTCCTATACAGCCTGCTTGGGCTCGCGGTTGCCTACGTTATCCTCTGGTCGATATTCGGTATAAGGGTTATCCTGACAAACATGATCCAGATATCGAGCGAGCTCGAGGAGGTTGCCAGGGTGCATGGAGCGTCCCAGAGCACAGTGCTCACCAGGATAACCATACCCCTCCTCAGGAGGGCTATACTGGTTACGTGGCTAATAATATTCATATACGGTATAAGGGAGTACTCTGTGCCGGTATTCCTATCCACCAAGAACCCTGTTATAGGATCAACAATCGTCCTCCTAATAGGGTCGGGGGAGCTGGGCATTATCGCTGGGCTTGCAACGATCTCAGTAGCGATAACCCTTGCGGCTACAGTAATAATATTCAAGCTTGGGTGGAAGCCCTATGGAGCGATCGGGTAGAGGTAGCCAGATATATCCTCCAGCCAAGATATAGCATAGGTGAACACAAATGGTCAGCCTCACCATAGAGAGGCTATCCAAGAGATTCGGCGGGGTTCAGGCTTTAAGGGGCGTGGATCTATCGATCGAGAGCGGCGAGGTATTCTCCATAGTGGGGCCTAGCGGGAGCGGGAAAACAACACTGCTCAGATGCATAGCCGGGCTAGAAACACCGGAGCAGGGAGCCATAGTTGTTGGGGAGACACCGGTGTTCGACTCTAGGAAGGGAATCAATGTACCCCCAGAGAAAAGGGATATGGGCTTCGTCCCCCAGACATGGGCTCTATGGCCCCACATGAGGGTTAGAGACAACATAGCCTTCGGCCTCAAGATAAAGAGGGTGGATGAGGGGGAGATAAACCGCAGGATCAGGGAGGTTAGCGAGGTCCTCGGGATAAGCGACCTACTAGACAGGTGGCCCTGGCAGCTGAGCGGCGGACAGCAACAAAGGGTTGCTGTAGCTCGAGCCCTCGTTCTCGAGCCGAAGATAATCCTTCTAGATGAACCCCTCTCTAATCTAGACGCTGCGCTGAGGGAGGAGGCCAGGATCTGGCTAAGGGACCTCATGAAGAGGCTAAAGATAACATCGCTATACGTAACCCACGACCTGAGCGAGGCCCTGGCTATAAGCGATAGGCTCGCCGTAATAATCGATGGCGAGATCAAGAAGGTGGGGTCCCCAAGAGAGATCTATGAGAACATGGATAACCCAGATGTAGCCCAGCTATTCAGGTTCAACGTGGTTGAGGGGAAGATAACCGGTGTAGACGGCAACAGGGTTGCTGTCGAGATCGGTGATGGCTCAGCTATATGCAGATCCAGCAGCCCAGACAAGACCACCCAGGGTTCAAGAGCATACATTATATTCAGCCCAGAGAAGGTTAAGATAGGCTCCGGAGGCATCAGCGGGGTTGTTAAGTCATCAATATATCTAGGCTCGAGCTACGAGCACATTATAGATATTGGCGCCGGCAAACCGATCAAGGCGAGGTCCCGAACCCCCCTCACCACCGAGAGAATCAAGCTCGATATAGAGGAGTGCATAGCCACCCCAGCATAGCTTAGACATTTCTAAAGTATCTAGTATCTAGCCCCTGTTTCGTTTCCGCGTTATTTAAAGTGTAAAATGTAAAATTTATATATGTGTTTAGATCATATTGTTATTAATCTATAGGGTGGCATGTATGGCTAGATCAAGACTGATCGCCTCAACACTAACTATAGCTATAGCCCTATCGATCCTAACACCAGTATTGATGAATACACAGAAGCTGTATGCCCAGGAGGAGAAGCAGATCGTTGTTGCTTTAGCCGCTGAGCCGAGGGTTCTAGACCCATTCACCGGTGCGTGGCACTCTGGGTTTGTCGCCGCACAGATCTTTAACTCGCTACTTGAGTTCGACCAGTACCTGAGGGTTAGGCCAAGCCTGGCTGAGAGCTGGGAGATCCTCCCAGATGAGGGGGCATACGTATTCAAGCTGAGAAAGGGAGTAAAGTTCCATGATGGCAAGCCATTAACCCCTGAAGATGTGAAGTTCTCGTTTGAGGAGGTGATAAGCAAATACGATATATTTGGCGCTCTATACTTCAAGAACGTTAAGGTGGAGATCCTGAACGAGTCGGCGGTAAAGATAAAGCCTGAGAGGTTCCTTCCTGGAGTGCAGATAGTGCTGTTCGCCTCAATGGACACCGCTATAGTTCCGAAGCATATTCTGGAGGGCCAGGAGTTCGAGAAGTCCGAGTTCAGGGTTAAGCCCATCGGCACAGGCCCCTTCAAGTTTGTGGAGTGGTCTAAAGGAAACTACATTATTCTCGAGAGAAACGAGAACTACTGGAAGGCCGGGAAGCCCAGGCTGGATAGGATTGTGATCAGATTCATCACCGATCCAGCGGCTATAGTCGCAGCTCTACAGGCTGGAGAGATAGACTACGTGTTTCGAGGGGTCCCCTACGAGGCGTACGACAGCCTGGCCAACAACCCAAACCTGGACGTTATAGTATCCAACAGGCCACCATACAAGATGTCCCTATGGTTCAACACCAAGCACCCGATACTCTCCAATCCAGATGTTAGGAGGGCTATAGCCTACGCCCTCGACAAGGAGGAGATAGCTAGGAGGGCAACAAACGGCCTCTCGAAACCAACATACAGCTTCTGGACGGAGGATATAGCCCCAATCACCGGGGCGGTTAGATACGAGTACAACCCCGAGAAGGCCGAGGAGCTTCTGGATAAAGCCGGCTACCCCAGGGGTAGCGATGGGAAGAGGTTCACGATAGAGCTACTAACAAGAACCGGTGAGCCTGAGGAGGAGCTTGTGTCCGATATGGTTAGGGATTACCTGTCTAGGGTAGGTATCGAGGTCAAGATCAAGAGGGTTGATTTCGGCACATACCTAGATCTCCAGTCCAAGTTCCAGTATGACTTCACGCTGGTTAAGTACTGGATCATGCCGTTCTGGAGCTACCAGCTATTCCACAGCGCGTGGATAGGTAAGGGGCCGTTCACAAACGTCATGCAGTACTCCAACCCTGAGGTTGATAGGCTGTTCGATCAGTGGCTGAGGGAGCCTGATCCAGATAAACAGAAAGAGATCCTGGTAGAGATCGATAGAATACTAACCAGCGAGCTACCGGCGATAACTCTATACGACGTAGTATGGCTCAATGTCAAGAGCAAGAGGCTTAAGGGGCCAGACATACCAGTTGGAAAATACGTGTTCTGGGACCCCCTAGAAAACATGTATATCGAGGCTCCAGAGACGCAACCTCAACCCGTGGAGACGGAGACACCCGTTAAGGAGGAGGTTAAGGAGGAAACCAAAACGGAGGTTATGGAGGAGGCTGCGGAGACTATGATGCCATTTAGCCCGATGGTTATTGCTGTGGCTGTATTGATCGTAGCTGTTGTTGCTGGATTAGCGCTTGTTATGAGGGGTAGGAGGAGATAAGCATCTATTAGATGTTTCCCCAAGCAGATACAAGCTTTTTTCTAGCCTCTAGATAGCCCGCATCACTCACGTATCTTCTAAATATGGGGCACGCAACCATATGTTTTTCACCGACCTCCTCAAGATCTATATCGCCGGCCAAACAGATCTCTTCCCTCAGCGGGCATCTATTCTGGAACCTGCACCCCTCCAGAACCTCTGTTTGTGAGGGCGGCTCTCCGGGAATACTGAAGAGCCTTCTAGACCTGGCTACATCGGGCTCGGGAAGTAAGAGGGATTCCATCAGCCCGATCGTGTATGGGTGGTGGGGGTTCTCAAAAACCTTCGACGCGGGACCTCTCTCAAGGATCTTGCCGAAGTACATGACGGATATGTAGCTGCAGATCTTCCTCAGCACTGGGAGCTCGTGGCTTATAACTATATATGTTAGGCTGTAGCTTTTCTTCAGCTCGATCAGGAGGTCTATTATCTGCGCCTTGGTAGATACATCGAGAGCCGATGTAGGCTCGTCTAAAACAACGATCCTCGGCCTAAGGGCTAGAGCCCTAGCTATAGCAACCCTCTGCCTCTGCCCACCGCTCAGCTGGTGTGGGTACCTATCAAGGAACTGGGACGGTGGCTCTAACCCGACATCCCTTAAGAGATTCTCTATATCCCTCCTGGTGTAGGGGATCCCATGGATCCTGAAGGGCTTTTCGAGAATCTTCGCAACCCTCTTCCTTGGATTCAGAGATGAGTATGGATCCTGGAAAACTATCTGGATATCCCTCCTAACCCCCCTATCTATGTTCCTGAGCCCCCTATCAATCTCTACACCGAATAGCTCCAGATAGCCGCTGTCCCAGGGCTCTAGTAGCGCCACAATCCTGCCCAGGGTTGATTTCCCGCTACCCGACTCCCCAACTATACAGTGGGTTTCCCCGCCGTAAACCTCTATGTCTACGCCATCAACAGCCTTAACTAGGTAGTGGCTCAGCAGAGATCTCTTAACCCTATATACCTTCCTTATATTCCTCCCCTTAACAACAGGATCACTCATAGAGCCAGCACCTGGCTAGAGATCTATCATCTCCATCAACAGGGATCAGGTTGGGCTCAATAGAGCATTTATCGAATGCATATGGGCATCTAGCTATATACCTGCATCCCTCTCTAGGTGGTTTCCCGCTATACCCATGGCTAGATCGGCTGGATGATCTAGATCTCACGACGCGATCTAGCTCCGATACAGCCTCTCTAGAGAGATAGAGTCCTCTCGCAGATCTTATAAGATCAATTGTGTATGGATGACGCGGAGAGGCCAAAATATTGCCTGTCGATCCAACCTCAACAATCCTCCCCGAATACATCACATACACCCTATCCGCTATAGGCGCAACCATGCCGAGGTCGTGGGTTATGAGGAGTATAGATAGATCCATCTCCTCCTTAATGAGTAGGAGAAGCCTAATGATCTGTGCCTGAATAGTCAGATCCAAAGCCGTGGTCGGTTCATCAGCTATAAGAAGCTTGGGCTTCAGGGCTAGCGCAATGGCTATAGCTACCCTCTGCGCCATTCCACCACTCAGCTGGAACGGGTAGGATCTAAGAACCCTATGCGGATCGGTTACCCTAACCCTCCTAAGCAGATCTACAAGATCATCCTCACCCAAATCAACACCGTGGTCCCGAGCAACATCCATAAATAGATCCCTAACAGTTCTAAGGGGGTTAAGATACGATAGGGGATCCTGAAAAACTATAGAGATCTCTCTACCCCTAACCCTCCTAAGCTCCTCCCTCCCAAGCTTTAGGAGGTCCCTACCCATATAGATGATCTCTCCAGAAGAAACCCTGGCGTTGGGTGGTAAGACACCAATAATCGCTTGGGCAACAGTAGACTTGCCACTCCCAGACTCCCCAACCAGAGCGACGCACTCGCCCCTAGAGATCTCGAGATCGACACCATCGACAGCACGGATCCAGACTCCATCAACTGAGTACTCCACAGACAGGCCCCTTACCTCTAGAACCTTAATGCTTGCTGGCATGTGATCACCTGAGTCTCGGGTTATACACCTCGTTTATGAGGTCCGATAGCAGATTGAACAGTACGATGAGCACAATGATAAATATGCTTGGAAACAGAAGGGCCCACCATCCCCCAGCAAATATTGCCTGCCTAGCTATAGAGAGCATCCTGCCGAGGCTAGGGAGATCCGGGTCTCCAAGACCCAGAAAACTCAACGCAGCCTCAATAAGTATCGAGTCCGACACAAGCAACGCGCCAACAGCCAGGGCTGTTGGAGCTATGTTGGGGGCTATCTCGCTGAACATGATGTCTAGATCTGACGCACCCATAGATCTTGCTGCCAGAACATACTCGCGGGATTTAGCTGAAAGAACCTCAGACCTAACGATCCTGGCAGGCTCAGGCCACGAGAAAAGCCCGATAACCAAAACTATATTGAGTAGCGTTGGGGAAAACAGTATTACCGCAAACAGGATAAGTATAAACCTGGGTATCGACAGAAACACGTCGGCAACCCTCATAACCAGGTTATCTATCCAGCCCCCGAAGTAGCCCGAAAGCATCCCGAGAACCAGGGCTATAGACATAGCTATCAGAGCTGAAGATACCCCAACAATGAGCGATACCCTGAGCCCGTGTAGAACCCAAGTAAATATATCTCTCCCAAGCTGATCTGTTCCGAAAGGAAACGATGGGCTGGGAGGCGTGAGCCCCCTAGCGTAGCCTGTTCTTATGGGGTCCTTATCCGATATGTAGCTGGCTAGAGCCGCAATAATGGCTAGGAATAGTACAGCTGCAACAACAGCCGCAAGCCTCCTGTCCGGTATATATTTAGCCAGGGGTCCTTTAGGGGGCATCTGCTTCACCTCAGCCTGATTCTGGGATCGATCTTGGTGTAGGTCAAGTCAATAACCAGGTTAGCTATAACCATCGATAGAGCGGTCAGCGTGAATACCCCAAGCAGCAGTGGGTAGTCCCTGGACTGTATAGCCTCTATAGTGAGCATCCCTATGCCTGGCCAGGAGAATATGGTTTCGGTTATAACCACCCCACCAATGAGGAGGCCTATCTGTATCCCAGCCAGGGTAACCACGGGGAGAATAGCGTTTCTGAATGCATGCCTAAATATGATTGTTCTCCCTCTCAGCCCCCACGCTTTAGAAGCGGTTATATAGTTTGATGCCAGCACCTCTATAAACGATGATCTTGTCAGCTTAACGTAGTACGCCATCAGGATCAAGCCGAGAGATAGCGCGGGCAACGCTAAATGCCATAGGAGGTCCCGGATATACAGGATCGGGTCGGAAGGATCGATCCCTATACTCGTGTATCCCCCAATAGGAAACAGCCTATTTGATACAGCGAAGGCGTAGATAAAGATCTGGGCCAAAACAAACACAGGGGTAGAGTAGAGAACGAAGGCAACAACAGTAATCAGCCTATCCACAGCCCGCCCCCTATACACCGCGGACACAATACCCAGAAACACTCCACCAACAATACCTATAGCCACACCAGATCCAGCCAAGATAAGTGTTGGCGGAACCCTCTCCAAAACAACCTCTAGAACCGGTCTCTTAAACGAGATCGAGTACCCCCAATCCCCTGTGAGCAGCTTCTGCATATATGTTATATACTGTATATGTATGGGCTTATCTAGAGCATAGATCCTCCTTATATTCTCCACATACTCAGGGGTCGCGGCCTCGCCAGCAAGGATCACTGCAGGATCGCCGGGAGCGAGCTTAAT
>JALXCO010000229.1 GCA_026990885.1 Desulfurococcales archaeon | reverse complement strand
CAGCCAAAGAACTCTCGGCACTTGTTGGCTGTGAAGTATGCCGTGCCGATCGATTCATTGATGCCGGCGTATACCTCTCCATCCACGTATCTGGGGCACGGCTCCCCAGCCAGCCTCTCTACCTCGGCATTTATGTTTGACGAGCCTATCTCTCGGCCCGATAGCAGTTTAGCTAGCACCGCCTCAAGAACGATCTGCCTGCCTATGCCTGAGCCGTATACGGTCTCTATATAGGGGACCTCCACAACGCGGGTAGAGGACTTTGCCAGGGGGCTTTCTCTAGATCCGGTTACCGCGTAGACCTCCCCTCCAAGCCCTCTGTATTTCTCGGCGAGCCTCACTACGGATCTTGTTCTGCCGCCAAGGCTTATTGCTAGGAGTATGTAGCCCTCCTCCACGTATCTAGCTAGATGCCCGTCTATACTGAGTGTTAGGGGGTCCCCATACACCGATTCACCGCTGTAGATGTGGTGGCTCGCTACTGCCGATGCGTAGCTGTCTCCCGCGCCCGTGAACAGGATCTTTGGTTTTGTCCTCCCTATAAACTCTATTGAGCCCAGATCTATCTTGTCGAGTAGGGATACCCCCAGCTCTATATCGCGCTCGATCCTTTCCGAGAGCCTCAAGACCAGCCCATCTATAGCCTATAACTAAACCTATAGGGTCGCCTTAACCAGCCCGCCGTCTATAAGGATCATGGCTCCATTGATGTATGAGGCCTTATCGCTTGCCAGGAAGGCTGCTAGATACCCTATCTCCTCGGGCTCGCCGTATCTCCCTACAGGGATGTTGGCTGTAACCTCCTTCATAACCTCCTCTCGGCTAACCCCTCTTCTGGATGCTAGATCCTCAAGGATCTGCTCCGCCCGCTCCGTTAGGATGTGCCCCTGCATGATCCCGTTGGCGGTTATACCCTTCGGCCCCAGCTCAACTGCGAGGGACTTAACCAGCCCGGCTATGCTCAGCCTAACGGTGTTTGACAGGACTATAGTCGGGATTATCTGCCTCAGGGTGCTCGAGGTTATATAGATCAGTCTCCCCCAGCCCCTCTCAATCATTTTCGGGGCCACAAGCCTAGTGATCCATACTGCGCTCAGCAGAAGGAGCTTCACGGCCTCCTCCCAGTCCTCGAAGCTAAGATCCATGAACGTCCCCAGCTTGGGCGGGCCTGTATTGTACACCAGTATATCTACACCGCCGTAGAGCTCCTCCACCTCTGAAACCAGCTTCTCGAGATCCGCTCTCCTGGTTAGGTCGGCAACGAACCCGTGAACCTCTGAGCCAGCCAGATCTTTGAGCTGGGACACAGCCTTATCCAGGTTGGCCCTATTCCTGGAGCTTATAATCACCCTGGCCCCTTCCTGTGCCAGTACCTTGGCCACGCCGAACCCTATACCCTTGCTTGCGGCGGTTACCAGGGCTACCTTTCCCCTCAAACCCAGGTTCATTCCGTATACACCTAAAAAATATATAGGGAGCAGGTAGCCGAATCTAGATTATCGCCTCCCCAGTTCTCCTATCGAAGAAGTGCATCCTCTTCTCGTTGAACACCAGCCAGACTATCTGGCCGGGCTCGAGCTTGACTGTTGGTGGTGCGAGAACCTTCAGGTTCACCCCGTCTATGCTTACATCGACAACCACATCCCTTCCCAGGGGCTCGACAACATATACGTAGCCGCTCACCGACTCCCTCTTCTCCTCTGTGCTTATCTCTATATCCTCTGGCCTTATACCCAGCACGACGTCGTAGGATTTAGCCACCACGGCCTCGCCTATCTCTCTAGGTATGTAGAGCTTGAAGCTTCCTGAGTCGAACATGTATTCTCCACCCTCCTCAACTATGCTTCCCTCAACAAAGTTCATTGGCGGGTTTCCTATGAATCCAGCAACAAATATGTTGGCTGGCGTATTGTAGAGCTTCTCGGGCTCATCGTACTGCTGGAGCCTACCCTGGTTCATGACCGCTATCCTGTCGGCCATGGACATCGCCTCCACCTGGTCGTGCGTTACGTATATAGTTGTTATCTTGAGCTCCTTCTGGAGCCTCTTGAGCTCGGCCCTCATGTAGATTCTGAGCTTGGCGTCCAGGTTTGAGAGGGGCTCATCTAGCAGGAGTACATCGGGCTCCTTCACCAGGGCTCTGGCGAGGGCAACCCTCTGCTGCTGCCCGCCGCTCAGCTGTGCTGGCTTCCTATCTAGGAGGGTGTCTATCCTCAGTAGCTTGGCTACGTTTCTCACTTTCGCGTCTATTTCGTTCTTTGGTGTTTTCTTTAGCTTGAGTGGGAAGGCTATGTTGTCGTACACCTTCATGTGGGGGTAGAGTGCGTAGCTCTGGAAGACCATTCCTATGTTTCTGTCTTTTGGCTGGAGGTCTGTTACGTCGTTCTCGTCGAAGTAGATCTTGCCTAGGGAGGGCTTGTATATTCCAGCGATCATTAGTAGCGTTGTTGTTTTCCCGCATCCCGATGGCCCCAGGAATGCGACGAACTCGCTGTCCTTGATCTCTAGGGAGAGGTTGTCCACGGCTTTTACCTTGCCGAAGAATTTAGATACGTTTATGAGCTTGACGCTTACCATGGGATCACCCGGTGAGAGTGAGCCTAATAATAGTTTTATTCATGGATACAAATATGTTTTAATGTTTGATCATTTACTGATCTGTTTTGATCTGGATCGAGATCGGGATCAACTTTACATAGTAAACCGTAAGCAGGTAAAGTTTAAATAAAAGAGCGTTTCTTAATAAAGTGGTGTTTTGACCATGGTAGGATCAATGAGATCTTTAAGAAGATCCGGCTTAAGCACCACAGTAACAGCGGTTGCGATGCTGATCATCGGGCTGATTATCGGGTCGGCAGCAACGTTCTTTATCACATCAGGCATGCAGCAGCAGCCAACAGTATCGGAGGAGGAGTTCAACAGGCTTCTCCAGGAGAACGAGGATCTAAAGAAGCAGCTCGAGGAGCTTAGGAGCAAGCTTGAGGCTGCAGGCGCTAAAGAGATCGTGGTTAAGGTATGGACTATAGGCCCAGACCCGCCATCGGAGTATAGGTTGAAGAACATTCAGATAGCTGCAGATCTTCTGAACACATGGTTCAAGATCGCGGGATCCAACGTCAAGATAACGATCGATGGAGAGTTCTTCGTGAGGCCAGTCGAGTGGGGTGAGTATAAGAACAAGTTCTATCTAGCAGCTGAAGCCGGCAAGGCCCCCCACATCTACCTGACTGGCCACGAGGACATCGGGTTCCTGGCTGACAACGGCTACATTATTCCTCTGGACGACTATATCCAGCAGTACTGGGATGTTGTATACTACGACATCATAGAGACTCTGTGGGAGGCTGTCAAGTATAAGGGCAAGATATGGGGCATACCACAGGACACCGAGGTTAGGCCACTGTACTTCAGGAAGGATATATTGAGGAAGATGGGCTGGACTGAGGAGCAGATCAACGAGTTCCCCAAGAAGATTGAGAGGGGAGAGATAACCCTCCAGGACCTCCTCGAGATAGCTAAGGAGGCCAAGGATAAGGGCCTTATAGAGAGAGGGATACTCCACAGGGTTAAGGAGGGATACGACTACTTCCAGTTCTACTTTGCCTACGGTGGGAGGCTATGGGATCCTGACCAAGGAAAAATGGTGTTCACCGAGTCGGCATGGAGAAAAACACTGGAGTGGTTCCACAAGGCTGTATGGCAGTACGGGGTTATAAGCCCCAACCAGTTCAGCGGTGACTGGGACAAGGACTTCCACGGCCCATTCACTAGGGGCGAGGCCCTGTTCCTGTCTGGCGGCAGCTGGCACAAGGGTGAGTGGATAAGCAAGGGCCTATTAACCGAGGAGGAGTTTAAGGAGAACATTGGCTACGCTCTACACCCAGCTGGAGAGCCTGGCATGAGGCCGGTGACGCTCAGCCACCCACTGATCTATACGGTGACCTCCCAAGCCGTTAAGGA
>JALXCO010000228.1 GCA_026990885.1 Desulfurococcales archaeon | reverse complement strand
GAGGTATAGCGCGAGGAACCTAACGCTGCCGATCACCCCTTCGACTCCCCGCCCGAATATATATAGGAAGTACATGTTGAAGAATATGTGGAGTATATCGGCATGGAGGAACATTGATGTGAGTATCCTGTAGAGATCTTCGGTGGATGAGAACGATGGTATGAACCCGTATTTCCAGAGGTACTCGGATCCTATGCTTAGGAAGCCGTTTTCGTAGGAGGTTATGGCGTATATTGCGACGTTTATTATGATTAGGGCATAGGTTACTATGGGCCTGTGGAGGGTGAGTTCTTCACCGCTACCTCCGGCTGGGAGGAATCTTCCTATTTTATCGCTGCATGCGCAGACCATATTTCACATCCTTTTTGATACTGCAGTTAATAATATTATTATTAGTAGTCCTATAATTATTATAGCCAGGATCCTGGCTAGATGAAGCATTGTGGCTAAACCAATTAGCAGAAATATAGTTACCCATATAGCTAGGTTCTTTAGACTCAATCTACATCTCATTTAATATATATTATTAGGTATCATTTATATCCGGTTCCGGCTCTCCTGCTCCATGCCCCAGGGTCCCTCCAGCCCCTCTATGGGGCGAGGCGGCTTTTCTGAGGGATTTTTCTATAACTATGTGTGCTTTTACGGCATCCTCTATGGTTGGTATCGTTGGCTCTATATCAGCGTTACCGGCGCCTGTATCCTTCAGTAGCTGGGTGAATGCCTTGAGCTCTCTAACTAGGGGCTCCTCATTTTTTACCGATAAAACCTCCGCCTTGGGGTGGTTGTGCTGTCTTATAACTATCTGCTTCAGGACGCTGTCGGCTTCCACCACTTGATCCCTGAATACAGCTATTGTTTTTCTGATTTTTAGCGCTGAATAGCCGTCTGTGTGTATATACGCTACCGCCTTTCCGCATCTTAGGTAGGCTGTGAAGCACTGGTCTTCAAGGCTATCTATGTGTCCATACAGAACCTTTTCGGGTTCGCATAGGCTGTTGGTGAGCATGTTGGCTGTATCTATATCGTGTATTGCTAGATCATATATTATGCTGTGTCTCCTCGCCCCAGGCGGCCTCCTGCTTAACCTATATGCATATATGTTCTCTACCTGGCCATCACGCTCTCTAATCAGGCTATTTATATATGCTACGCTCGGGTCAAACCTCATTATGAACCCTGGAAATACTATAACGCCCCTCCTCCTGGATTTGCTCTCGATAGCTTTAACCTCATCCAGGTTTTGCCCTACAGGCTTCTCTATAAATATGTTGGCTCCCTTCTCTATGAGACGGATCGCTACGTGGAAAAGCTGATCTATTGATACAGCAACTATAACGCCGTCTAGCTCACCGATAGGGATCCTGTCTATATCGTCATATACCTCTACACCCAGTTCCTGGCCCAGGCTATACGCCTTGCCCACATCACGATCATATACTGCCTTGAGCTCAGCTATACCGCTCCTTTTTATTGTTCTAGCTATAGTACTCCCCCATCTGCCCGCACCGATCACAGCTACGGCAGGTGGTTTTCCTGATGCGCTCATAAGTCTTTCACGTGTATAATTGTATGGCTGAGAATAATATATAGTATATAGATTCCGGCTAGCGGCAGTATTAGTGGGGTGTATATATTGAATAGTCTTAGGGCCATCTGCACCGCTGATATCACTGTTAGTGTGAGGGCGGCCCCCACAATATATTTCGCCGCTTTGGTGACTCCTCGATATGTCTCTTCAACTGATCTCAGTATGTCGATCAGTACAGCTATATTTATTGCTAGAGCCGAAATCCCTACCAGCGGCTCGATAAGCTTGAGTAGCTGTATCTCGCCTGGCTGGATCGGGATGCCTGCTTCATAGCTGCTGTAGTATGTGTATTCTGAGACGGGAAATATATATACGAAGATCGGCACCGCGACCAGAGCTATAGTGTGCTTTAGATACAGCCTGGCTCCCAGCCTCTGTGTGGTGTTTTTTCTCATTTTTAGTATTGGTGGTATGTGTGAGGCCACAACTATTAAGCCTCCAACTGCTAGTGGCGCTATGTTTCTCGATGTTACCGCTACTATAGTTATTATTATCGATGCAGCTAGAGTTAGTGGTAGCGTGATCGTTAGGTACCTGATTATATATCTGTAGCCGGCCAGCCTCGTGCTTGCTTGCGGATCCTTCTGCCTGCCCATTATTTATCAATTGCTTTTGGTGTTCAAGCTTATAAATTCTGTAGTGTGATTCTATCTATAGGTTTGGAGGTAATGAGTGATCAGGAGGGAGTTAAGGAGTTCAGGTATATAGTCAGGATTGCTGGCACGGATCTTCCTGGCGAGCTCCCTATTGTTTATGCTCTCTCAAAGATAAAGGGGATCGGCTACAAGACGGCTAACGCTATCTGCAGGAAGCTCGGTATAGATCCGAGGACGAGGCTCGGTACTATTGATGAGGCTACGAGCAGCGAGATCGAGAAGTATGTTGTTGATCTAACGCAGCTTAAGCTGCCTAGCTGGATGTATAATAGAAGAAAGGATATCGAGACTGGAAGGGACCTCCATCTAATTGGTGCCGACCTGATTTTTGCGGCTAGAAACGATATAGAGAGGATGATTAGAACTAAGAGCTGGAAGGGTATTAGGCATGCTCTAGGGCTGAAGGTCAGGGGTCAGAGGACGGTTACAACGGGTAGGTTGGGCGTTACTGTTGGTGTTAGAAAGAAGAAGAGTTGATGAGGCATGGGTGATCCTAAGAAGCCTAGGAAGAAGTGGGAGAGGCCTGGCCATCCCTGGATTAAGTCTAGGCTTGAGGAGGAGATGAGGCTGATCGGTGAGTATGGATTAAGGAATAAGAGGGAGCTTTGGAGGGCCCAGACCTTCCTGAGAAATATTAGGCGAAGGGCCAAAATGCTTTTAGCCCTTCCAGAGGAGGTTAGGGAGGCTGAGGAGAGGTCCCTCGTCAACAAGCTATATAGGCTTGGCCTTCTCGCCTCCACATCGGCTACACTCGATGATATTTTGAATCTAACTGTTAGGGATATACTGGAGAGGAGGCTCCAGACTATTGTGTTCAGGAAGGGTTTGGCGAAAACGATACATCATGCCAGGCAGCTTATCGCCCATGGCCATATAGCTATAGATGGGCATAGGGTTACCTCTCCGGGCCACCTGGTTAGCAGGGATGAGGAGGAGCGTATATCGTTTTATTATCTGTCTCCCTACTATAAATTGTCCTCTACATAGGTGATTGCGTATGGGTTTATCCTCGAGGGAGCTTAAGTGGGGTATAGCACACATCTATGCGTCGTTCAACAATACTCATGTCCATATAACCGATCTTTCTGGAGCCGAAACAATAGCTAAGGGCTCTGGGGGGATGGTTGTTAAGGCTGATCGTGAGAAGCCCTCCCCATATGCGGCCATGATGGTTGCCTATAGGGTTTCTAGGGAGGCCATGGAGAAGGGTATATCAGCGATACATATTAAGGTGAGGGCTCCAGGCGGGCATGGCCCTAAGATACCTGGCCCCGGTGCGCAACCAGCAATAAGGGCTCTTGCTAGAGCTGGCTTCATTATCGGTAGGATTGAGGATGTGACGCCTATACCGCACGACACCACCAGGAGGCCTGGTGGTAGGAGAGGTCGTAGAGTATAGTTCTATTTCTACTATACTGTTTTTGAGTGTTTCAAAATGATCGATGTAGATATTTTAGAACGGGACAAGAACTATATTGAGCTTGTAGTTAGGAATGTCCCGCTGCCTATTCTCAACGCTATAAGAAGGATCATTCAGCTCGAGGTCCCTACAGTTGCTGTAGACAGCATAATATTCTATGAGAACAATACACCTCTATATGAGGAGATTATAGCCCACAGAATCGGGCTGATCCCTCTAAAATCAGATGTAGCCGTTAGAAAGTATAGATCTCCGGAGGAGTGCAGGAAATGCTTCTCCTCAGATGAGGAGGGGTACCCAGCGGTTATA
>JALXCO010000227.1:12125-13023 GCA_026990885.1 Desulfurococcales archaeon | reverse complement strand
TATTTGCTTTATAAATAAAATTATTACTGATTGATTACTAATGATTGATAATAGTGAGATACACAAGATTATTAGAGGCATCTTAGGAAAATATATGCAGAATTATTTTAAGGAGCAACAGCCCAGAAGTAGAAAAAGGAGACAAGTTAAAAGAAGAGGGAAATATGCAGAGAAAAGCGTTTCACAGTATTTCAGGAAGAAAGGATGTAGCACATTTACCAATGTTTTTGACGTTAGGGAGATTGATGTTGTGGCTGTATGCTATAATCAGGATATAGCTGAGGTATATATAATTGAAGTTAAGTCGGGCCGTCAGCTTATCGATCTTCCGGTGTTAAGTAGGTTGAGATATATATTTAATAGAATTAAGAGTAGAAAGACTCCATTTATCTATACAAGCAGAAGAGTTAGCAGAGTGGAAATTATACCTGCCCTAATCATGGGGCCTCTATGCTCGCTTAGTCCACGTGCAGAGAGCTACGCTAGAAAATACAATATAAGGGTTTATAGATACCGTACTAAACCTGTATTTGATCTAGAACCACTAATATAGGCTTTATCTCTAAGAGATTCATCCAGCATACAGACATAGGAGTAAGAGATATATATAGATTAGAAACCTTAGAACTCTATCCAAGAATCTATCAGCTTTAATGAATCCTATGTGGAATCGAATTTGAAGATTTAAAGCAGCAAATAGTTCTTCAGCATTTAATGGATAATACTTTAACATAAACATGTTTAGATATGTTTAGCTTGAGGACGTAATCTTTTTATATGCTTGATTAATTAACATATTGATGTATAAATTATGGTGATTGTCTTGAGTTTATACCTCAATATTTTACAGATTTATGTTAAACATGTTAAAATTTGGTTCAGGTAGATTTGGATTGTG
>JALXCO010000227.1:0-12115 GCA_026990885.1 Desulfurococcales archaeon | reverse complement strand
TCGCTTCAGCTTATGTAGAGAGAAACGCTGTGAGATACGTCTATAACCTGCTTATAGAGCTACAGCATAGAGGGCAGGAGTCGGCAGGTATCGCTGTAGCTACAGAAGGCGGCGAGATAAAGAGTGTTGTGGCCCCAGGATACGTGCATCAGCTACTGAGTCGGCTAGCTATAGATGGGGTGTTTTCGGATTATGCTATAGGGCATGTTAGGTACTCTACTACAGGTAGCTATATATATGGTGAAGGATCGCAGCCCGTGGTGGTTAAGGAAGGTAGAACGCGTTTAGCACTGGCTTTCAATGGTAATATAATAAATTACATGGATATATCTAGAGATCTGCTGAAGAAGAACTATAGAAGCGATACATCCGTGCTTGTTGAGCTCATTAAGGCTCTATATAGGGATTACCGAGACCTCGTTGAGGCAGTTAAGCAGCTCCCCTATATAGTTAGAGGTAGCTACAGCCTAGCCCTATTAAGCAACGAGCCGAGAATAGTATTGGCTAAAGATACATATGGATTCAAACCCCTAGCCTACTCCTATGATGGGGACAGCTTTATAGCTGCGTCAGAGAGCTCGGCTCTGGACTCGATAGGGATCGATGTATGGAGAGAGCTCTATCCAGGAGAGATCGTCTCGTTCGACGGGACCTCGATAGAGATTACCAAGGCAGAAAGCCAATCCAGACACTCCCCATGCTCATTCGAGTACATATATTTCTCGAGGCCAGACACGGTGTTCAATAACGTAGAGGTGCATAGAGCAAGAATAAGGATGGGGGAGCTATTAGGGGGGAGCGACGATATTGATGCAGATATCATAGTGCCTGTCCCAGACAGCGGTAGAAGCGCCGCTATAGGCTACAGTAGAGCTACTGGAATACCCATAGACGAGGGCTTGATGAGGAACAGATATATAGGTCGAGGATTCATAATGCCTCCATCTCAGAGGGATGAAATATCAGACCTCAAATACAACCCTATCAGGACATCCATATCAGGAAAGAACATAGTATTGGTGGATGACTCGCTTATAAGGGGCACAACTATAAGGAAGCTAATTAGGATCTTGAGGAGAAAAGGAGCCAGAGAGATACATGTGAGGATAGCTAGCCCCCCAATAAGGTACCCGTGCTTCATGGGGATCGATTTCCCAACAAGGAGAGAGCTGATCGCGGGAGGGGGCAGAAGCGTTAAGGATGTGGAGAGAATAATAGGTGCAGACTCTTTAAAATACCTCGACGTCGAGGACCTTCATCTAGCTACAGGCCTATGCTCCCTATGCATGGCATGCTTTACTGGGAGATACCCTATCAAGGATCTCAATATAGATCGATTAGAAAAAGTATTTTATAGAAGGGTGTAGAGCTATGACAGGCTTGATCGGTATAGTTGCTTTCGATAAGGTCTGGAATATAGGAAGATTCATAAAGTACGGGTTGCTAGCGCTCCAGCATCGTGGAAAGGAAAAGATAGACATATACATAGGTGATGGAGTCTCATTGAAGAAAATAACTATCCGGGGGAGCGATGCGTCAAGAAAGCTCGAGGATCTAGAGCTAGATAGCGTTAAAGGATGGATCGGTATAGGGGCTATATCATCCACAGACAGCATGGAGTCCATATTGATATCTAGAGAAGGGATCCAGATAGCTATAATAGTTGATGGACACATTAGAGGTATGGCTAGAGAGATCGGAGATAGATTAATGGGGAAGATAGGCTTTAAGAGAGATCTACCAGGATTGTTTAGAGAGATAATTACGGACTATACCGGTGCCTTCACATTATTGATGATCTCTAATAAGGGCGAGATGCTCGCTTATAGATCGTATCCAGGAATCAAGCATTTGGCTTTAGGGGGCTACGGATTTGATCTAGCTATAGTCTCTACTGAAACAGCACCAATAGAGATCTTGGGTGGAGAGGTTAAAAGATCTCTGTATCCAGGAGAAGCGATATATGTAGCACAGGACATTTTTGAGTCTATAAAAACCACCAATCACACGCAAAGAACAGTGTGCTCGTTTGAGTATATATATCTAGCCAGACCAGACTCCGAGATGGATGGTGTAAACATATATGAGTTTAGAAGAGAGCTTGGAGAGCTGCTTGGATACAGATCGAGACATAAAAACATAGATATTGTAGTGGGGATCCCGGATACAGCTATACCCTACGCAATAGGCTACTCAAACGCAACTAGAAAACCTATCGAATACGGCTTTGTAGCGACAGGGCAGAAGATAAGAACCATAGCAACAAGCGACCCTAGAGAGAGGATAATAGGTATACAGCTAAAGCTGAATCCGGTAAAAAAGATCTATAGAGACAGAAACATAGCATTAATAGACGATAGCCTGGTCAGCGGGGAAACCCTAAGAAACACAATAAAGATCATAAGAAACAAGGCTGGAGCGAGAGAAATACACGTAGTAATAGGAAGCCCAAAAATCAAGCATAAATGCCCCTACGGGGTTAATCTCCCGAACCAAGAAAATCTCCTCTCATCAAAAGCAACAGACGATGAAGCAAGAAGATACATTGAGGCAGATACAGTAACGTGGTTAGCCGCAAGAGACATCGAGGAGCATTTCAAGAGATACAATCTAGCTCCATGCCTAGGTTGCTTCACAGGTAGATACCCCCTCAAGGTGGGTGAGAGTTGAAGGTAGCTATAATTGGTGAGGGCGCAAGGGAGCATGCAATAGCTTTAATGTTGCTGCGAAGCGGTAGAGATCCCAAGATCTATAATATAGCTACATATAGAAATCCAGGACTGCTTAGGGTAGCAGAAAGATCAGGCGGAAAAGTCATTGCTTATAGAGATCTGAACCCAGAGATAGCCCTTCATATAGTTAACGAAATAAGCCCAGACCTAATTATTGTTGGGCCAGAAGAATACCAGTTTAAAGGCTACGTAGACCTACTGAAAAGCCACGGCTTCCCGGTGTTTGGAGCAACTAGAGCCTTGGCAGAGATAGAGAAGAGTAAAGTCTATATGAGGTCCCTAATGGAGAGATATAGGATCCCAGGAAGAGTACGCTATAACGCATTCAAGGATCTGGATGAGGCCCTAGACCACATAGAGAGATCAGGCGATGTAGTGCTTAAACCAGCTAGACAGGCAGGGGGCAAAGGAGTGAAGGTCATATCGGACTTTCAAGAATACCTTAAAGAATCCAAGAGAGAGGCAAGGATAGAGCATGCAAGGGAGATAGTGGCAAATATAATGGCCAGCTATAGGGATATAGACTATAAAATACTGATAGAGGAAAGACTGGAGGGCGTAGAATACACAATAATGACCATAACCGACGGATCCACAGTTCTGCCTCTACCAGTAATTCAGGATCACCCACACGCATTCGAAATGGATCTGGGCCCAGAAACAGGGGGCATGGGAAGCATTCAAGGGCCAGGATATCTTTTACCTTTTATAACCTCAGCCGAGTATGAGGAGAGCATATCGATAATACGCAAAACGATCGATGCGCTCCAAAAAGACGCTGGAGAGCTATATACAGGCGTTTTATCCGCCCAAATGATGCTTACATCTCAATACGGCCCTACAGTGATAGAGTACTACAGCAGATTCGGTGACCCAGAAATATCTAACCTCCTACCCATACTGGAAACAGACATACTCGAACTATTTGAATACGCTGTAGATAGAAAGCTGTCAAAAGCAAAGATAGAGATAAAAGAGGATATAGCTACAGTGGTTAAAGCAATAGCACCTAAAGGGTATCCTGGAAATAGATCTATAGCCATAGAACACCCAATCAAGGTGAACGAGAAAGAAATAGATAGGTTGGGATGCTACACACTTTACTCCGGTGTATATATAGATGATTCAGGAAACATGCTTACAACAGGATCTAGAGCACTAGAGGTCTCATGCTATGGATACTCGATCGAGGAGGCCTCGCAGAAAGCCAATCTGGCCTTAGAACATGTTGAGTCTCTTGATGGATGGAGATTCTTCTATAGAAGGGATATAGGATCAAAGACTCTACTAAGTAAAAGGATAGAGCAGGCTGAACTGGCCAGGAAGGTTTATAGATATAGGAGGGAGAATGATCTTTTGTACAGATCCTTATAAACATGTAGGGTGTCCGATCTATGAATAGATCTATAGTAAGAAACCACATAAGAGATACTATAGGCACTTCAGGATCAAAGTCCGCAACAAAAATAATGCTGTTAGGTAGCGGTGAGCTGGGCAAGGAGATCGCTTTAGAAGCACATAAGCTAGGCGTAGAGGTTATAGCTATAGATAGATACGCCAATGCGCCCGCAATGCATGTCGCGTCTAAATCATATGTTATAGATATGCTGGATAAGGATTCTATAGTAAAGGTGGCTAGAAGCGAGGGTCCAGACGCAATCATACCAGAGATCGAGGCGATAAACACCGAGGCCTTGATGGAGCTGGAGGAAGAAGGATACAGAATAACCCCCAACGCTAAGGCCGTCAAGATAGCTATGAACAGGATAGATCTGAGGGAATACATATCAAAGAAGCTGAATCTACCCACAACAAGCTACGGTGTAGCGAGCAACTATTATGAGGCTAGGGAAATATGTGAAAAGATAGGGTATCCATGCATAATCAAGCCCGAAATGAGTAGCAGCGGACACGGCCATATAGTGGTTAGGGAGCCGATCCCAGAGCAAAGGTTTAGAGAGATCTATGAATACTCAATCTCCCACAGCAGGGGCTCAAGCAGGAGGGTTATAGTTGAGGAGTATGTCGATCTTGAGACAGAACTAACTGTTCTTGCGCTGCGGTATGTTAATGCAGATCTAGATATTGAAACAGTTGCTTTGGAGCCTATAGAGCATTGGAGATATGGCGAGTTCCACTATATAGAATCATGGCAGCCATCCACAAGATCTAGAAAAGAACTGGATCAGGCTAAAAGCTACGCTGAGAAGATAGCTAGCTCGCTTGGCGGTTTAGGGGTATATGGCGTTGAGATCTTCATAACTAGAAAAGGAGACATACTGGTTAGCGAAGTAGCTCCAAGACCCCACGATACCGGGTTGGTGACCATAGCCTCTCAAAACCTAAGCGAGTTCGCTCTCCATCTCAGAGCAGCTCTAAACCTACCTATACCAAGCATAAAGATAGTTTCGCCTGCAGCAAGCCACGCTATATATACGGACCACGAGAACCTGGACTCTCCAAGGTATCGAGGGCTATCTAGGGTTCTGGCAATCGACGATCTCGAGCTAAGAATCTTTGGCAAACCGAAAACCTATAGAGGCAGGAGAATGGCTGTCGCTATAGCTAGAGGATCCAGCATAGAGGAGGCTAGACGGAAAGCAAGAGCAGCTGCTGAAGCACTCAAGATAACCCCTTAGATAGGGTGAGTGGTATGGGTATGGAGGATATAGATGTAGCCATAGTAGTTGGTAGCAAAAGAGATCTCGAATACGCTGAAAGAGCCGGAAAGATATTAAGGGAGAATGGTGTATCGATCGATATAAAGGTGCTGAGCGCACATAGGAACCCCCTGGAGCTGGAGGAGTATATCAGATCGAGCAGAGCTAAAATCTATATAGCGATGGCCGGGCTAGCAGCACACCTGCCGGGATTTATAGCATCGAGGACAGATAAGCCGGTTATAGGGGTCCCCCTCAACGTTAAGCTAGGCGGTCTAGATTCTTTACTAAGCATAGTTCAAATGCCTAAAGGGGTCCCTGTAGCTACGGTAGGGATAGATAACGCTGAGAACGCGGCCTACCTAGCTTTAAGAATACTGAAATTAATGGGTGCAGATAGGTGAGGTGGAGCTATTCCAGAGCGGGTGTGGATCTAGATCTTCATAGGGAGATGCATAAGATCGCATTAGATATATCCAGAAAGGTAAATAGCGAGATAGGGATCGAGACCAAGGGTCTAGGGGGGTATGCGCCGACAATAAATATAGGTGGAGCCGATCTATCAATACATATAGATGGTGTAGGCACAAAAAGCATACTTGCGTCGAGATTCAATAGATACGAAATAATAGGATGGGACTGCGTTACAGCAAATATAAACGATGTTGCATGCGAGGGGCTGAAGCCAGCGGCTCTAGGGATCTATATATCCATAGGCAAGCCCAATATCGATGCATACAGGAGGGTGATGGAGGGTGTTGCCAAAGCATCCATAGAGAACGGGATCGCAGTACTGGGTGGGGAAACAGCCATACTGCCTGACCTGGTCAACGGGATCGATGTCTCATGCTCAATAATAGCCTTTAGAAAGAAGAGGGTGAACAACAGGGCGGAGCCCGGCGATCAGCTTATAGGCCTCCCAAGCACAGGGCTACATGTAAATGGCTATAGCTTGGCAAGAAAAATTATCGAGACCACAGTCGGATACGGCTACAAGGTCTCGGGCGATACACCCATATGGGAGGAGCTTCTGAAGCCCTCAGCAAACTACTCTAAAGCTATTCTCGAGGCATATGGATTAGATCTGCTTCATGGAGTAGCCCACATAACTGGTGGTGGATTCAGAAAACTCAAAAGGATACTGGGGGGAGAGCTAGACGCCTTTATAGAGGCTCCGAAACCCCCCAAAATATTTAGACTCTTAATGGAGCTCGGCGGGGTGGAGCCCAGAGAGATGTATCAAGTATTCAACATGGGTATAGGGATTGTGGTGTCCATACCAGAGAAAAATGTTGATGAATTCACATATATAGCGGGGAAACACGGATTTAAGCCTGTATATATTGGTGAAGTTAGAAGAGGCGGTGGGAAAATACATATAGACACCTGGATGGGTGAGTCTATTGATCTATAGTAATGAAGCCATAAAGAAGTATGTAGCCAACGACATAAAGATAGCATCGGTAGCAAGCCACTCAGCACTAGACGTGTTCGACGGGGCGAAAGACGAGGGATTCAGCACTATAGCTATATGCCAGAAAGGGAGGGAGACTCCCTACGTCAGGTTTAGGCGTGTTGTAGATAGCGTTATAGTGCTAGATAGGTTCGCGGATCTAGTCAGAGAGGAAATAAAAAAGAAGCTTATCGATAGAAACGCGATCATAGTGCCCAACAGGAGCTTCTCTGTATATGTTGGCTACGACAATATAGAGAGGAGGCTGGAGGTCCCTGTATTCGGAAATAAATATCTGCTTAGATGGGAGGAGAGGTTTGGTGAGTCGAACTACTATAGAATACTTGATGAGGCGGGTATAAGAAGACCCAAAACATACAGGGATCCCGACGAGATCGAGAAGCCGGTTATAGTTAAGATACCTGAGGCCCTGAGAAGGGTTGAAAGAGGATTCTTTATAGCGGTCGATCGGGAGGACTTCTATAGGAAGATGAATAGATTAATCGAGAACAACATAGTTTCTAAGGAGGCTTTGAACGAGTCATCGATAGAAGAGCTGGTTATAGGTGCACACTTCAACATAAACTACTTCTACAGCATATATCGAGGGGAGGTAGAGCTCATAAGCATAGATAGAAGAATACAGAGCAATCTAGACGGGATAATAAGACTACCAGCAGACATACAGCTGGAGCTAAACGAGACAGTGAGATTCATAGAGGTGGGGCACGAGCCCGCAACCATAAGAGAAAGCATATTGACGAAGCTCTTCGAGATAGGCGATCGATTTGTTGAAGCCACTAAAAGGCTTGTTCCGCCAGGAGTTATCGGGCCATTCACGCTTCAGCTAATGGTAACGCCCGACCTAGATGTTGTGGTTTTCGACGTTGCCCTTAGGATAGGTGGGGGAACAAACATATATATGGGTGTTGGAAGCCCATACAGCAAGCTATACTATGGCGAGCCGATAAGTATGGGTAGAAGGATAGCTATGGAGATCAGGAACTGTATAAAGGAAAACTGCCTGGAGGGTATAGTTACATGAGTATATGCCCTCTCGAATTCAGATATGGATCAAGCGAGATGAGGAAGGTATTTGATAGAGATAACATGTTGAGGAAGATGATCGATGTGGAGATAGCCCTACTGAAGGCTCTAGAAGAGTGCGGCTTAGCCGACAAAACAAACTATAGCGATATAGCTGAATGCTCCAGGGAGATCAGCTACGAGGAGGTAGATCGTATAGAGAGGGAGATAGGCCACGACATCATGGCTATCCTAGAGGCTATAGACCGCAGATGCGGCTCCAAAAGCAGATATATACATTACGGGGCAACAAGCAACGATATAATCGATACAGCGTGGGCACTAGCGCTTAGAGACGCTCTATCTATAGTTAGAGAGAAGCTAGCGCGCCTAATCGAAAGACTCAAGAAGATAGCTTTGGAGCACAGAGACACGCTCATGGTTGGTAGAACACACGGGCAGCACGCGCTACCTATAACCCTGGGCTTCAAGGCCGCAAACTACATATATGAGTTCTCTAGAAGTCTTGAGAGAATGATCGAGGCCGAAAAAAGGATAGTTAGGGGGAAGATGGCCGGGGCTGTAGGAACAATGGCTGGGTGGCGGGGCAGAGGGCTTTGTGTTGAGGAGAAGACACTGTTGCATCTAGGATTAGAGCCACATACAATAGCTACGCAAGTCGCTCCCAGGGACGGCTACGCTGAGCTGGTATCTGTTATGGCTATTCTCGGATCCCAGATCGAGAGGTTGGCCCTGGAGATCAGGGAGCTTATGAGGCCAGAGATAGCGGAGCTCTCTGAGGGTGTTGGTGAGCGTGTTGGTAGCAGTACGATGCCTCAGAAAGCCAACCCTGTTCAGAGCGAGAAGATCTCTGGGCTAGCCAGAGTCTTGAGGGGTATGGTTGTGGCGTCTCTAGAGAATATATCGCTGTGGCATGAGAGGGACCTCAGCAATAGTAGCTCTGAGAGGATTATTATCCCGCACGCTATGCTTCTGATCGATGAGATCGTGGGTACAATGATCAGGGTTCTGGAGGGCTTAAAGATCTTTCCAGATAGGATGAGGGCCAACCTGGAATCCAGTAGGGGGCATGTGCTGGCTGAGGCTCTAATGCTTAAGCTAACCGATAAGGGCATTAATAGGCAGAGGGCCCACTCGATAGTTAGGAGGATATCTAGAAGGGCTATGGAGCTGAATAGATCTTTGCTTGAGGAGGCTTTAAGGGATGATGAGGTCAGATCTATATTAACGGAGGATGAGTTGAAGAATGTATTTAGCTACACAGATTACTTAGGCAACTATAGAGAGCTGATCGATAGAGCCGTGAGCTATGCGGAATCAGTGATCGAAAGATCTGTGGGGAAGACCCAATGAAGGTGGGTATAGTCAATTTCGGAGGGCAATACAACCACCTGATATATAGGAGAGTGCTTGAGCAGGGCGTTGAGGCTGAGCTATTCAGCCCGGAGGTCCCTGCAGAGGATATAGACAGATCATACGACTGCGTAATAGTTAGTGGAGGTCCCCAAAACATACCCGAAGACATAGCCAGGATGGGCACGATACCGAGATATATACCGAATACATATAAGCCCATACTGGGGATATGCCTCGGACACCAACTGATCTCCTACCTATATGGCGGGGAAATAGGTTCAGGCAGTGAATTCGGCGTATCTATAGTATATGTAGACCACGAAGACCACATACTTAAAGGCTTGAAACCAAAGATAAGGGCCTGGGAAAGCCATAATAGATCAGTTATTAATCCCCCAAGAGACTTCGATGTCCTGGCCAGAAGCGATAAGATCAGGGTTCAGGCGCTAGCACATAGACGAAAACCCATATATACAGTCCAGTTCCATCCCGAGGTAACACACACAGAGAAAGGGGACCTCGTCTTCAGGAATTTTATAGCTGTATGCAGGAGATAGCCCATGTTTAACCCGAGAGAAGCGGCACGAAAAATAATTGAGGATATAAGAGGCGCATTAAAGGGCGTGGATGACTGTATAGTTGCCGCTGTTAGTGGGGGTGTCGATAGCACCACCGCCTCGGCACTAACCTATCTTGCTCTAGGCGATAGGGTCCACCCGATATTCATAGATACAGGCTTCATGAGGAAGAACGAGCCCCAGCTAGTGAGGGAGTCGCTGAGGGGTATTATGCCTCTAGAGATCTATAACTACTCGGAGAGGTTCTACAGCGAGCTTCTAAACAAGGATGATGCTGAGGTTAAGAGAAAGATTTTTAGAGAGGTATTCTACCGAACGCTGGATGAGGTTCTGGCTAGGCTTGAATGCGGCTATATGGTTCAGGGCACCATAGCCCCCGACTGGATAGAGACGTTGGGGGGTATAAAGACGCAGCACAACATAATTGGGGACCTCAACATATTCAGGAGGAGGATAAGGGTTATAGAGCCCCTCAGAAACCTGTATAAGGATCAGGTTAGGCTTATAGCTAGAGAGATTGGCCTGCCTGAAAAGATCTGGAGGAGACAGCCGTTTCCAGGCCCAGGACTCCTTATAAGAACTGTTGGCAGGTTCGAGCTGGATAAGCTCAATATAGTTAGGGAGGCAACGGATATAGTGGAAGAGATCCTTAGGGAATATAGCCCAAGCCAGTACTTCGCCGCCGCGTGGGAAGATGCGTATCTAGATAACGGTACAGCTTCCCTGGATAGCGGTATAGAGTATAGGGTCTTCAAGGCTAGAGCTACAGGGGTTAGAGGGGATTCAAGAGTATATAGCCACATGGTTCTAGTTACCGGGCTCAGCGGCTCTCACGATCTATATAGCCTGTACAAGAGCTTTGAGGATAAGCCATACTCAAGGTCTATACTGAATATAGCTCCCTCTGAACACGGCGGTGGCCAAGGCTACTTTATCTCTATAAGATCCGTTGACACCGTTGATTTCATGACAGCTGAAGTTACCAGGGTAGATATGGGTGTTCTTGAAGAGATCTCGGAGAGGCTGTTGAGAATTAAAGGGGTATCCGGGGTAGGGTTCGATATAACACCAAAGCCTCCAGCAACGATAGAGTATGAGTAGCCTACACTGCTTGGCTGGGCTAGGTAAGTATTTTTTTAATCAACCCCCTATCCCTAGCCATCTTGATCTCTCTGGCTATCCTTCTACCAACGCTCATCGGCTCATCCCAGTAGAGCCATGAATACGGGCTTCCATCTATATATAGGTTTGTTCCAGCCACGATCCTCCCCGAGAACTCGAACACAACTATATCGCCGTTGTCCCTAACTATACTCTCGAGGCAGAAGGGCCCGATGATACCTGGCGGAAGGCTTCTCTTTGTTTCATTAACGAACCTCATGCCATAGTCATATACCTTGAGTAGGAGGCTTTCTCTAAGAACCATCGGGATGTTTCCAACAACAGTGAATGTCGGCTCGATCTCTTCGATATATCTGTTTGGCAGCCTCTTTAAGCCGTCGACGTTGCTTTCATACCTTATATCGCATCCAAGGATCTCCAGCCTATCCAGTATAGGGCTATAGAAGTAGTGGAAATATGCGGTTACCCCAACTATATACTCCTGGATGAGCGCGTCATCCGCGCTGGATATAACGCCTTCATCTATAAGCCTCCTCAGCCTCAGCCTAATTTCAGCTGGATCTCTTGAAAGGAAATACCCTCTGCCACCCTTAGCTCCTGGAAGCTTAACTATAACCAGTGTATCTATGTCTTCGAGGTCCTTCTCACTAAAGGATCTGGGAACAGGTATTTTCCCCCGCTTCAAGAGATCCATTTTAAGCCTCTGGCTGGCCTCAACCCTATAGAGACTTCTGAGACCGAATATAGGGACACCCAGGGATTCGGCGCATTCAGAACCAACATACTCAACAAGGCTACCGTGGGGCACGATAATCGAGTTTAGCTCTCTCAGCCTCTCAACCACCCTCTCGCTACATAGGTCGCTCCATCTATCCACAACTATAAAGTCATTGATTAGCCTCTTGAAAACCCTATAGAATTCGAGGCGGGACCTCTCCACTATAGCCACAGTATTCAGCCCCTCGGCTCTTGCTCCATGAAAGATCTGGAGGGACGAGTGGCTAGCTAGTGTTGCTATACTTATGTTCTCCAGATCGTATCTCTTAATGATTGTATCTAAATCAACCCTCGCCAATGCCGGATACCAACAGAAGTGTTTGAGTCATGAA
The DNA here is from genome assembly GCA_026990885.1 of Desulfurococcales archaeon. Classification (GTDB taxonomy): domain Archaea; phylum Thermoproteota; class Thermoprotei_A; order Sulfolobales; family AG1; genus WANO01. The sequence goes on along the minus strand of JALXCO010000227.1, from coordinate 58 downwards.
AATATATCTTTATTTTTTACATCAAATATGTTAAACGATAGCGAGAATATAGGACGGA
>JALXCO010000226.1 GCA_026990885.1 Desulfurococcales archaeon | reverse complement strand
ATATAAAGTATTTAAACCCTCTTTATAACAAATAAAAAATGCTGGTCATGACCCAAGACAAGCTCGTTGTTGGAATGCCCTTTATAGAGTCTGCTGTGCATAGGGTAACGGAGCTTCTGGACAGCTATCTAGAGCATGTTGATACAATAGCGTTGCCCCTGCCGAGGAACCTATGCTATGAGATAGCTCTGGCCAGCCTGAGGGATAGCGATACTGTTTTCCGCGACCTCAACGATATAGCCTTGAGATATATGGGGAGGGCCCACCTAAGGGTGTGGAGGGAGCTTCTAGTCAAGATCTCCCAGATGGCTAATCGTTACCCGCATAAGGACCTCAACTGCTATCTCAGTGATCAGAGCTATATTAGATCCCAGGAGATAGGCTATAGACTGGCTGAGCTTGTTCTCAGATACAGGATCACTGGCGGTAGAGGGGTTAAGCCTGTTGAATGGATCAAGATATATAGATCTAGAGACGACCAGACAGACATACTTAAATCTGTGAGAGGCAACGATCTAATAATCCTGGACGAGTACAAGCTCTTCAAAAACGCTCTGAAAACACTAAAAACACACAGAAAGCTACTCGCCAAGAAGCCGCTCATACCTACACCAGTAGAGCTTCTAGACCTGCTGCTTGATGGCGAGATACCGCTGGATAGAATAGAGGATATAGCTGGATTCATAGCTAGATACCTTGGCGAATACATTGTTACATCGAGAAACTATGATGAGGCGTACCAGAAGCTTGTAAGGGACCGTGAATATATGGACTTCATAAATGAGCTGGATCTCAATATATATGAGTAATCCTGGCTATTTTTTAGATCTATTTAAAGAATAGATAAGCATGCTCAGCTTGCTCTCTATATTATTGATCCTTCTATCGAGATCATAGAGAAACTTGTTTATAACCAAGGGATCGTTATAGTTGTCGAGATCGCTATCCCCATCCTCGTTACCGCTCGATGAAACAGATCTAATTAGAGGATGCCTAGAGTACTCAACCTGCATATAGGTCAGGATAGCCCTTCTCACGCACTCATATATAGTGAGTCCATTGCTCTCACAGAGATTCTTAAACAGCTTATAGTCCTCCGAATTAAGCTTGGTCCTCACTATAATCACGAGTGACACCACCTATATATTGGCTCCATAGATATCCTCAATATAATCTATCGTGGGCAAGAACCTAGCCCGCCCTCTAGGCACATGGTATTAATTTATTAATATTCCATGGGATCAAACATCCTTGCCATAGATCTAATCCTCCCCACCACAGCGGACACCTCATATCTACTGTAGAGAGCGATAGAGGATGTCGAGATATCGTATCTATAGCTAGATACGTAGTTCGGGTAGTTCACATTTATCAACGATCTCAAATAGGGATCGATCATCTTCAGCTCCTCAGTACCCACGAGATAGACATTGGAGAACACACCCAGCATGTCCAGCGGTCTATCTAGACTGTGAACCCGCATCCTCAACGCGTCTGAGCTATAGCACCCGAGGAGAACATGGATATCGATATCGTAGGGGACCACCGCATCGAACTCCTTTGAGCAGAGATAGCGGGGGACCTCCATCCTGAGGTATGGGTAGTCGCATGCGGCAATAAATACTCTTTTGGATTCCACATACTCTATACCGGCCCTTATACCGTGGATAGGGTTATAGCTGTCTGTATCGTCATAAACTATCTTGAAGCCGGATCTACGAAGCAGATCCTCAACACGGTCAAACCTGTATCCTTTCTTAGCGACGACAATACCGTGATCTAGGGCATGGGCAACTCTTAGAAGCATGGGCTTAAGATCTATATCCCACAAACACTTATACACACCAAACCTGCTGGAGGCTCCCCCAGCAAGCACTATAGCGGCTACATCTATATCGCTATATGCCCTAGACATACCTAATCAATTTCCTCAAGCTAACTTTAGAGCCCCTCCTATATAGCTTACCCCTAGACAAGACCCCATACAGGGATGCCTGAGCCAGCTCAAAGCACCTCCCGGGACCCCACCTCAGGGGGTACACCATACCATCGTCGCCATACCTAAATAGATAGAGGCTATCCATCTTCCTAACCACCTCCACATCCTCGCCCAAAACGCCAGTAGCGTCTAGATTAAGCCTCAACCCAGTAACTCTAGAGACTATAGGGAGGTAGAACTCATGGAAAAAGACCGCGGCAGCGACACACTGGCCCGGAAGCATGGCTATCGGCTTCCCATCCACAACACCTATAGATCCTCTCTTCAGCACATTAACATTGACACCCTCAAACAGCAGCTCCCCACCCAGCTCTCTAACGGCTTTCTTTACGAGGTCCCGCTCACCGACAGAGGTCCCCCCTATAGTTATAACTGAGTAGAGCTCCGCTAACGCCGATGATATGGCCTCGGATATGGATTCCCCGCTATCTACCGAGACACCCAGGTATTTTGGGAAGCCGAAGCTGAGCAAGCCAATTATCAGGGGGGATATGCTATCAACTTTAGTCTCCATAGATCCAGCCCCACCTGTATCCTCCACCGAGTCGTACCTCGCAAGCTCGCTACCCACGGCTAGTACCCCAACGCTATAGCTATAGACATGAACCTCATACACTCCTGAGTAGAGTAGGAGGGAAACCATGTAGGGGTCGGCAATATCCCCTCTTCTAGCGAGGTACATGCCACCCCTAATCACGTCGCCTGGTGAAACAACATCCTTGCCTGGCCACACCTTCTCGACGGGGGTTATATACCCGTTCTCCACTCTGGAGGCCTCCACCCTAACTATGGAGTCTGCGCCGTAGGGTAGTGGGGCTCCAGTAACTATATAGTATGCCTCTCCGGGCTTGAGCTCTGGTGGCGTGTCCCCTATAAAGATCTTTCCCTTAATCCTCAGCCTGCCGTATCTAGCCAGATCCCTGCTATTTATGGCGTAGCCATCCATAGCCGATACTGGGTGGCTGGGTATATCCTTAGGCGCCTTGATGTCTTCCCCAATTATCTTTCCGTGGCTCTCGTGGGTCTTCAGCTTTATGGTGCTTGGCTCTCTAAAGTCCGCTTCCCTGATCCTTCTGTGGGCCTCCTCTAGATCTATGAGCACCAAGACACCCGATGTGAGTATTGTGTATCGCTACTAATAACTAGAATAAATGTAGCGCTGGTACCTATCGAAACTCTATTACCTGCCTACCCACGGCTCTGCCTCTATGGAGATTCTCTATGGCTTCATTAACTCTGTCCAGCGTGATCTTTGTGGTGAATCCCCTATAGTTTATTACTTTTCTTCTGGCCAGGTCCACAACTGATCTGAGATCGTGGATCGAGCCGTAGAATACAGAGGATATAGACAGCTCCCTAATAACCATGTGGTGCACAGGGATACTTGGCCCATATACGGAGCCCAGGCCCACGATAACGTATAGCCCTCTTGGGGCTAGAAGATCCATATATGTCTCGATAGAGCCCCGAGAGCCAACGAAATCCAGCACAACCTTTATCTCTTTACCCCCGGTAGCTTCCAGAATGCTTCTTCTGGGATCGGATCTAGACGCATCAACTATAGAGTCGCCCTCAAAAGGCTCCAGCACCTCTAGAGCTTTCTCGACAGCCTCCCTCCTCACATCGACACCAACCATCCTTGAGCCGGTGAGCCTCCTAGCTAGCTGAAACGCCAAGACACCCAGCCCACCCAGGCCTACAATGGCTATGTACTCATCCTCGCCAACACCGTGGGAGACTGCCCTCTTAACCGCGTTATAGGCGGTTGCTCCAGCACACGACAATATAGCCGCGCTACTGAGGTCCTCGAGCCCCTCAGCAGGTACAAGATACCTGTAGTGGGGTACAAGCATGTATTCGGCGTAGCACCCGTTGTATAGAAGGAACCCGGCAGGAGCCTTCATACTGCAGTGCTGATACATACCAACCTCGCTATATCTATCGTCCTGCTCGCAGTATGACCAGTACACAAGCACCTTCAGACCAGGATGGATTTCCGGCGGTACGTTGTCGCCTACATCAACAACAACGCCCGAGGCTTCATGGCCCGGCACTATAGGCAGGTTTGTTGGTAGAATCGATGAGAACTCTCCTCTCCATAGATGTATATCGCTGTGGCATATACCGCATCCGGAAACCTTTATAACTACTGAGCTCCCTTCAGCCCTGGGCCTATCCATATCCACTATCTTTAGGGGCTTGCCATACTCCTCTAATACTGCAGCTCTCAACCCTCATACCCTCTGGGCAGCCTTAACCATCTCAACCGCGGCGTTTGCGTATCTAACTATCAGCCCCATCTGGCCCCTAGACACCCGTATTTTCCCCTTCATCAACGCCAGTATGGGGTTGGTTTTGCCCGATATTATATCGATCCAGTCGCTGTATCTAGCTGAAAGCACGAACGGCGCTGAAGCCTGCGATGCGTCGCTGTAGAATCTATATCCCCTGCACTCGCCGTTGTAGAGATCCAGTATGAACCCAGGCTTGCCTGATGGATACATGCTTTTAAGTTCGTCAGGGAGATCTGTGGCTATAAAAAGTATGGGCCACACCCATCCTCGAGCCGCTGATCTGTACTGCTGGGATCTATTCAGCTCCATACAGTATTTCTCAGCCCATTGGGGGCTGGGGAAAACTATATCTCTACCCAAAGTCGGGAACCCATTAACTCTGGAGCTAGAGAATTTATTAAAGTTAATACACTATATACAGTCTAAAACATCAGGCTTCTATCGATAAATATGGAGAATAGCTACTAAATATAGAGCGCCTCCCTGGAGCGCGGTGCATGGGTTATGAACGGTAAACCAGGCTTCGAATCAGCTGTGTTGCTGATAGCTGTAGCTGTCTCAACAGTTCTTCTAGGCTATATATCAGCCGCAATCTCACTAAACAGCTATAATTCATGGATCAGCTATAGGAACCCGTACATCGATAACCTCCTGGAGCTGAATCCTGAGGGGCCTAAGATCCCGAACGGGTATTCATCAGTATACAGGAACATCATATTCATACTCTACGATGGGGTAAGCACCAACATACTACTTGATCTAGCAGACAAGCATGAACCGATCAAGAGACTTCTGTCGATGGGGGCTCTCTACATCAATGGATTAACCAACATGCCCTCATACTCGCTTCCTGGAAGGGCATCTATCCTCACGGGATCGCCTCCAGAGATCAATGAGGTATCCTCAAACGAGTTTAGCGGAGAGATCAGGGTGGACAGCCTAGTTAAGATAGCTAAAGAGAACGGCCTCAAAATCCTGTGCTCAGGAGACAGCTCGATAGCCAGTATGTTCTCCTCACTGATAGACTCGTGTATAGAGATCCCTGATGGTGCTGGGCACGGGGGCAACGCCCTTGCTAGAGGGATCGATTTATTTAGGTCAGCGGTCGGGAACGGTGAAAAAGCATTTCTATGGATAGGTATATCGGATACGGATCTCATGGGCCATAGCAGCGGTGGAGGAAGCGAGGAGTATAATAACACGATAATCAATATAGTGGAGCAGACCCTAAGCTTTATCGAGGAGCTGGAATCCATAGACATGGCTAGGGACACGCTGATTATTATAGTCAACGACCATGGGTTCAAGATAGGTGGGCACCATGGCGGGCCGGAGTATGAGGTTAGAAGGGTGTTCGCCCTGTTTATAGGCTCAAACACGGTTCCTGGAGTCTATAGCGAGAGATTCATGCAGCATGATATAGCTCCTACGGTCTCGATGCTTATGGGCTGGAGGTTGCCTACCCACTCTATGGGCAGGGTTCTGGAGTCTGGCTTTGATGTGCCTGAGAGCATCATGGAGGCGTATAGCGAGGCCTCGAGAGAGCGAGCTAGAAGTGTTGTTGCCTCGATAGATAGGTCTGGCCTGCAGCTAGGTAGCGATCCGTGGGCCGCATACAGAGAAATCGTTGGAAGGCTATATAGCGATGGCTATATGTATAGATCAATATATGTCATTCTGCCCCTAGCCCTAACGATCCTCATAGCTCTATATCTAGCCACCCAAAGCTCTGGAGCGTCCCAGAAGCTAAAGGCTCTACTGCTAGAGCTGGCGGCTGCCATAGCTGTGTTTGAGGGCTCCTACTGGATCATATATGGCCTTATAGGAGGTCCCTACAGCCTATCAGATCTCAAATCCTTCAACGAGTTCATCACAAAGATCCTGGCCTCAACACTGGTATCTAGCCTGGTTACTGGAGCATGCGTGGGGCTGATCAATATAGCAAATCCAACCAACAAACCGCTAAAGACAGCTATCAAGGCTCTACTGATAGCTTCAGCAGCTCTGACTCTCCAGCTCTACTATACAGCGCCTCTATATATAGTGTATGGCCCAGTGGTGAGATTCCCCTTCCCGGACTGGAGCGATGCATTCATGTTCTTTCTCTCACTAACCCGTGGCGCGTACATCGCCTTTATAGGCCTTCCAGTCCTCGCTATTTCGGCTTCAGCAATCCATATTCTGGGGAGGTCCCTCCTAAGGTTGAAGGGTGCATATATCTGCCTCGATAAGCAGGGTTCAGGCCATGGATAGCCATGGCTCCAAGGATAAAGACGCTGTTTTCGATGTAGCCATTATAGGTGCTGGATTGGTTGGGCTGCTTATAGCCTATGAGCTATCCAGGTATAGGCTTGAGATAGCCGTTATAGATCTCCATCCGGAGCCGGGCTTTGGGGTTTCTAGGGCTCATGGAGGGGTTATACATGTTATCCAGCTCCCTCTAGGATCCGTGAAGAGCAGGTTAGCCATATACGGGAACAGGATGTATGATAGGCTATGCAGAGAGCTTGGCGTCGGGTTTAGGCGGGTGTCAGCTATACTTGTTGCCCAGAGAGTGAGGCAGCTCATTTATTCGCCTATACTGTATCTCTTGCTGAAGCTATACTACGGGGCTAGAGGCTTTGGGGTGAGACTTGTAGGCGGTAAAACCCTCAGAAGGCTCGAGCCCAATATCGTTGGGTTTGGGGGTGTTGTGGTTGATGGATACGGTATAGTGGATTCGTTCAGGCTCATATATAGCCTGTACCACGAGCTTAGAAGGCGAAAAATATGCTTCCTCCTAGAGACTAGGGTTACCTCGATTAGGGTTTTAGAGGGCTATATAGCTCTAGAGACGTCTAGAGGAACCATTAAAGCGAGGTTCCTGGTTAACTCTGCAGGGCTATCCTCTTCCGACATTGCCGGTATGGTGGATCCTGAATATAGGAGTCTGACTGTGCCTAAGCCTGGGGCAATGATCGTTTTCGACCGCGCCCAAACCAGAAACATAGTTGCGCCAATCCATATAGGTGGAGGCGAGACAAAGGGGGGAGGCATAATCCCAACCCTATGGGGAACAACGATATGGGGGCCCAACCTATCTGTGGCTAGGGATCGATGCGGAGATAGATGCACCAGCACATGCTCAACCCCCAGAGATCTATTCACGCTAATAGAGAGGTTCAGCGGGATAGTAAGGATAAAGGGGATCCCAGTTAAGCTCTATGTTGGGGTGAGGCCATCGTCGAGGAGTGGGGACTTCCACATAGGATACTCAAGAAGATCTAGAAGGATAGTGAATCTCATAGGTATTGAGTCTCCAGGACTCACGGCAGCACCAGCAATAGCCAAGATAGTGGTCTGGATGCTTTGGAGAGGTGGATTAGAGCTTAGACGTCGGCGTAGGGTTGCCGATCATGAACTCTCCGAAGCTGAGGAGCCGTATAGGGTTGTAAAGACCGATCCTGGCGACGAGAGAGATATTGTGTGCCCATGCATGGGAGTGAGTATGGCTCACCTGAAGGAGGCTGTGGCTAAGGGGGTCTCGACGCTCGATGGGCTATGTTTCTATACTAGGCTTGGTATGGGTTCATGCCAGGGGCAGAACTGCTTGGGGAGAGCGATAGTGGAGCTGTCGAGGCTCCTGAATATAGACCCCAGAAAGCTGAGGAAGGGGTATGGGGATTCATGGGTGGTAAAGTAGTTGTTGTGGGTGCGGGGCTATCTGGGCTAGCCCTGGCTAGGGAGCTTATGGATAGAGGTTTTGATGTTGAGGTTGTTGAGCATAGGGATCGTGTTGGTGGGGTCTCGATAATAGATCCTGAGGCCATGAGGATCATCGATAAGGTAGCTAGAGATATTAAGGTGAGGCTGAGAACCACGGCCCTAATGAAGGATGGAAGCGTGGTTGCGTCATCCAGAGATAGGCTGGAGGTTATAGATGAGGGGTTTGCGGCCACAGGATATAGGGTTTCCACGCTTGTTGAGCTAGGCATATTTGGGTGTAGACCCGCTGGTGTTTACCCTTTCCATGCAGCCCTTGATCTGGTGCTCAACGATCTATCTCCCGGCATGCATGTGGCGTTGTACGGATTAAATAGATATAGCCTTTTGCTGTCCCGAATGCTCTTGTATAGATCTAGGAGGGTGTTGATTATAGATCCTGAGACAGATCGCTTAGGGAGCATCGATGGTGTGGAGGTTATTAGGGCTAGAATAAGATCGATTCACGGAGCACATAGGTTGAGCAGGGTGGAAACGAGCAGGGGAACGCTTAGGGTGGATACACTCATAATATCAATGTTTAGGCCGTGGAACCCGCTTGCCAAGCTCCAGCCTGTTGGGCATGCAGCGATCGAGACGTACAATCCTGCAGATCTAGTTGAAATGGCACGGCTATACGCCGAAAACCTCTCATGCAGCGGTGATAGGGTCGAGCTATATATCGATAGGGGTTTAGGGAATATAAGGGTGTTTCCCACGGATCTTCGTAGTTGTGCTGGTAGAATCATGATCTATGGGGGTAAAGGGAGAAGGATAAGAGTTAATGGGAGAGCTACCGTTCTAGATAGAGATATTGTTTTTATAGATATACCTAAACATGCGGATCAGCTGAGGATCGAGCCGGCATGAGATACGGAGTAATAGATATTGGAACAAGCAGTCTAAAGGCGTATATCTATGGCGAGACTCTGAGGGGGACCCCGATAGAGCGGGTTAGAAGCAGATATGTTGTTGAGGGAGGCTACGTCGAGCAGGATCCAAGATATATCTGGGGCTTCATAGAGCACTGCGCAAAGAGGTTCTCTAGCCTAGGTGTTAGGAGAATGGGTATAGCTACCTATAGGGCCTCCATAATCTCCTGGGATAGGAGGGGGGAGCCTTTAACCAACATCATTACGTGGCTCGATCCTAGAGGTAGAGAGATCTATTCAGGCTTTAGGTATAGAGTATATTCTAGACTGCCACTGATCGGGAAAATAATAAGGCCGGAAGCCCCTGTCCTTAAGATGCTGTGGCTCCTGAGGAACAATCCGGAGATCCGTGATAAGGTGGGTAGGGGCGAGGCCTTCATAGGTACATTGAGCTCATATATAGCCTATAGACTATCGAAGAGATACATAAACGATCTGGGCAACGAGGCCCTAACGGGGTTAATACACCCAAAAACCCTTAAAAGGATAGGTATACTATATACCCTCCTAGACATACCAGATAGAGTTGGTGCTGAAATAATAGATAATGTAGAAGAGATCGGATCTTTAGGAGGTGTAGACGTCAACGCCCTGATAGCGGATCAGCAGGCATCAATCATAGGGTCCTCATGCACTGATCCCGGGTGCGTGAAGATAACCTGTGGGACGGGAATCTTTATAGATGCGCCCACAGATAGGTTCATTATACCTTCTAAAGGCATGATCCCTATAGTCGTCTACAAGATAAAGCAGGATATACTCTATGGTGTAGAGACATTCATGCCCAACGGCGGAAACGTGGTTGATTGGCTCGTTGATGTGGGCCTCCTAGATGATCCGGGCAGCTTAGACGAATACATAGTGAAGGCCAGATCCCCAGTCTATTTTATCCCCTCCCTCAGCGAGATGACATCGCCGGTGAGGAGGGGTTCCTCCAGCGGCCTGATCTATGGTCTATCACGCAGCACAAGCAGGTTCGATATAGTTAGGGGGGTTATTGAAGGCCTGGCCCACATGGTGTGTTATTCCGTGCGGAATATAGCTAGATACATAGGTGCGGTAAAGACCGTGAGGATAGATGGTGGTTTATCGAATAGCGTTGAATACATAAAGATCCTATCCACATCGTGCGGAACAGCTATAGAGAGGGTTAGGGGAGGCGACGCGACAAGCAGAGGTGTGGCTATACTTCTCTCACTCTATGACGGCTTGGTGAAGCTTAATGATATAGGGGAGCTGGCTGATGTAGACCTGAAGATACATCCTGGAGATAGAGAAATTCTTGTAGACAGGAATAAATTAATGAGGGTTCTAGGCTGGAGACTATGAGCAGAATAATAGAGGAGCTGGAGAGCGGTCTAGGTAGCTCCAAGGTGAGCATAGATGGTGAAGTGATCGATAGATACACAGCGAAGTGGTGGCCCTATATGTTGCTGCTGAAAAGGATCGGTGCTGAAACCCCTAGGGCGCAGGCGATAGTTTTTCCTGAGAGCAGTGAGGATGTATCCTATATAGTCAAGACCGCTAATAGGTATCGCGCATGTTTGATCCCGTTTGGCGGTGGATCAAGCGTTACGGGGGCCATACTTCCCCGCGGAAACTGTATTATAGTTTCTCTCGAGCGCATGAATAGGGTGCTAGAAATCAATGATGAGGATCTATATGTGCTGGTTGAGAGCGGGGTAGTTATAGCCGATCTCGAGAGGAGACTCTCGGAGAAAGGATATAGCCTGAGGTATTTCCCCCAATCATACCACCTAGCTACTGTTGGCGGAAGCATATCGTCCATGGGTACTGGTTCCCACAGCACTGGCTACGGGGGTATTGAGGATCTCGTTTTAAACCTCGAGCTCGTGTCTCCGCTGGGTGATGTGTTTTGGGTGAGGGGGGTTCTGGCTCCTAGATCATCTATGGGTCCTGACCTGAAGAGGCTGTATATCGGTGCCGAGGGGAGGTTTGGTATAGTGACTAAGGCGGTGCTAAAGATATTCCACACACCGCCATACAGCATGAGCGGAGGCTTTGAAGTCAGGGACCTCGAGACAGGAGTTAAGGCTGTGAGAAAGCTGATCTCCAAGGGGATCACGCCGGCTCTAGCCAGGGTTAGTGATCCTGTTGAATCTAGATTAAGGTTTGGGGTTGATGGATCCATTATACTGCTCAGCTTTGAAGGATACGATGAAGATGTTGTTGAGCTTCTCTGGAGAAAGGCCAAGAACTCTATTGAGGGTGAGGGCGGGAGATTCCTGGGTGATGAACCCTATAGGAGATGGATCGAGAGTAGATACAGGTATGAGGAGGAGATCAGGATGCTTGATGAATCAAACATGTGGTTTGAAACCTTCGATATATCGGCTACATGGTCCAGAATCTCTACAGCATATAGGTCGGTGATGAAGGGTCTTGAAGATCTCGGAAGCGATATAGTGGTGGCCTTTGCGCATGCCTCACACTTCTACCATAATGGTGCGGCCCTCTACTTTACAGTGGTGTTCAAGAAGGACCCTGACCTATACTGGAGGATTGTCGAGACAGTAATGGATAAAGCCCTGGAATCAGGTGCGAGCCTAAGCCACCACCACGGTGTGGGGGTTATGAGGTCTAGATGGCTAGATATGGATCCTGGAGGGACCCCCAGAAAAATATTGGATATGATAAAGAGAGCCCTGGATCCAAGCAACATCATCAATCCATACGCATGGAGCGGTTTCGAATAAGGCAAAGCCCCCATAGGTGTAGTGGGAATGAAGCTTAATACCAGGCAACACGTTATGGATTTATTGGTATAGCGTAGCTATGGCGGAAAATAGTTTTGGTCGGCCCTTTGTATATAAGATCATGATCTACCCTATAAAGAGCTTACCACCCAAAGAGGTGGGCGAAGCTAGGGTCACGGATTCAGGCTCGCTCATGTATGATAGGCTATACGCTATAGTAGATAGTAGGGGAAGGTTCGTTAATGGGAAGAGGGAGAGGAAAATCCATCTATTGAGGGCTAGGTACGCCCTGAAAAGCATTGATAGGGTCATAGTGTATATATCGGCGTGCGGTGATGAGGAAGTGTTCGAGCTGGACAGCGAGACAGAAAGGTTCGGGAGATGGCTAACCAGATTTTTCGGCTACGAGGTTAAGGTGGTTAAAAACACCGATACAGGGTTCCCCGACGATACAAGATACAGCGGGCCAACAATAACCAGCACAGCGACACTAAGCACTGTGGCGTCGTGGTTTGAGGACTGGGATATACTTCAGGCCAGGCTCAGGTTCAGGGCAAACATCGAGGTTGGTGGTGTGGAGGCTTTCTGGGAGGATAGGCTCTATGCAGGGCCTGGAAAAGCCGTGGTCTTTAGGGTTGGGGATGTGGTTATGGAGGGTCGAAACATCTCTAAGAGATGTGTTGTTCCATCAAGGGACCCCTTTACGGGTAAGGAGACCCTGTTTTTCCAGAAGATCTTTATTGAGAAGAGGCCAAGGATAAGGCTCCTCGAGAATGATCATAACTATAGGGCGTGTATAAACACCATAGTTAGGCCGGGGCAGGGCGGGAAAGTCATTAGGGTTTTGGATAGTGTAGAGATACTGGGTTTGGAGCACACGGAAGACTGATCTGTGCAGGTGTAGCTTCCGATCGCTAGGGTTGCTGGGCTGGATCTTTCGGCTAAGCCCCATAGATGCAGCGGCTACGTAGTTATCGATACAGATATGGCGGGCTTGATAAAGGCTGAGTGCCTCTATAGCGATGAGGATATAGTCGGGTCTGTAGCTAGAGATCGGGTAAGGATCATAGCGATAGACGCGCCATTAACCAATCCGCCTAGGATGCGTATGGTTGATAGGCTGGCTATATCTAGAGGATTCAAAGTGTTTCCGCCTAACTTCAGCTTTATGAGAGATCTTACGGCGAGGGCATGGAACCTATCTATGGAGCTGCAGAAGCATAGCGCTACAGTTATTGAGACACATCCAAGGAGCGCTCTAAAGAGTAGCGGGGTGAGAGATATAGCTTCATTGCTGAGCCTTATAGGTGTTGGTGTTGATAGCTCCATCGATATGGATCTCCTATCTAGAAATAAGGATCTAGCCGACGCTGTGGTGTGTTCTGTGGTAGCCTACTGCTATTATCTCTCCAGCTGTATAGACAAGCTTGAGGCTGATGATGGATCTATCTACCTGATCAGGCTCTAACCACGTTATTGTGCC
>JALXCO010000225.1 GCA_026990885.1 Desulfurococcales archaeon | reverse complement strand
AGTGGCGGTAAAGCTACTCGTTAGGTAGACATAATATAAATTTCTATTTTGTTAAATTTCAAGAGAGCCGCTATGAAGCGCGGGAAGATGGCTTGTGGGATTATGTGGAGTACTGTGGATGAAGATGTCAGGAATATGATCGATAGTAGATTAGGGAGGTATATAGATGTTATATGGATCAATAGGCAGGAGGAAGCGTTAAGCCTTCTTGAGAATGGGGAGCTCAAGATCTTTGTTAGTTTCCCAAGAAACTGGGTTATAGAGAAGGCAAGAAACCTTAAACTATACCAGCTCCTTTCAGCAGGCGCCGATAGGCTAGACCTCAAACTGGCCCGTGAGAAAGGAATCATTATAGCTTCGGCCAAAGGTGCAAACGCTTTTTATGTAGCTGAGTTAGCTGTAGCCCATATGCTAGCTCTAGTCAAGAGGATAGTTTATTTCGATAACCTCATGAAGAATGATGTGTTTCCTCCGTACACAAGGGAGTATCAGATGGGTACGTTAAAGAATAAAACAGTGATCATTTTAGGTTACGGAAATATAGGTAGAGAGATAGCTCGACTGCTAAAGCCGTTTGGGGCTAGAGTAATTGGGGTTAGACGGAGGTCCGGGCCCAGATCCGATGGGGTGTGTGATGAAATAATATCGATTGGTGAGCTAGATCAATATATAGGCCATGCAGACATCATAGTTAATGCACTACCACTAACAAAAGATACACATGGCCTACTAAATAAAGATTTCTTCAGCAAGCTAAAGAAAGGAAGCGTCTACCTGGTAAATGTTGGCAGAGGTCCCACCATAGATGAAGAGGCATTGGCTGAAGCTTTAGATAAAAACTACATTGCTGGAGCCGGGATCGATGTATGGTGGCTGTATCCGCCTGAACCTGGTGCGCCATCGAGGTACGGGATCCACAAGAATAATAAGGTGATAGCTACGCCCCACAGGGGAGGAAGTAGCGATCTTGTAGGCTATGACCTCGCTGAATACATTATTGAGAATATTGTGAATTTCCTCAATGGTAAGCCATTAAAAGGCGTGGTAGACTATGATCTCGGATATTAAAAAATAAAAATTATCTAGAGCCTCTATAGGTTTAGAATGAACAGAGCAATATATGCTGCTATGAATACTGGTACCCCCATAGGTAAGGCTATCTTTGCCCACTCCTTAAACTTGATCCCTACTCTTATAGATATGATTATATTTGGTACATTTCCTGGTATTAGAAAGCCTCCAGATATTATTAGGGATATTAGAAACGATTTAATCTGATGCAGCTCCAGTTCTGGAGAGATTATTGCCGCAACCAAGGTGGCGTTGTCGACAGCCGCGGATATGGAGCCGAATATATATAGTAGCTCGGGTCTTAGCCCTATGATGAATCTCTCGACAAGAGGATCCATTGAGTGTCCTAAGATCACCAAAGCAACAATAAATATATATATCCTAACCGCCCTTTCTACAGCGTCCTTATATGAGGAGTAGGTAACGTGGACAGCCTCTACATCTTCAACGGCTTTTTCCGTAAGTTTAGCGCTGTTCCTTAGTATATAGTAGCTGTATATCGAAAATATAGCCACTATAGGTATCACGTAGTCCCAGAGAAGCCTAAAGAGGAAAAGAAAATCAGCATTATAGGGTGGCGCAGAGAGCTTCGCTACAGCTATCGTGGATAATGGCTCGCCTATGGGTGTTAAAGCAGCTCCGGCTCCAACGGCGTATGCTCCGGCGATCAATACTTTAACCAGCTGGTCTCTTCTAAGCTTAAGGAGCACAGCTATCTCAACTAGGATAACTGAGGCGACAATAACCGATATAACGCTCGATGCAAGTCCCAAGATAAAAACCATTATGGCGTATATCAGAGCAACTGAGTACTTCGTGGCTAGCTTCCCTATGGCTCTCTCTATTATTTCTCCATACTTAACGAATAGTATACCAGCTACCAAAACAACCTGGAAAATCCCTATGGGTAAGCCGTGGAGCGATACGGGAGTCAGTAACGCGTCTATCACAAGGCTTAAGCTCCAGCTACCCGATATAGTTGCGGCTATGCTACCCATGGCCAGGAAATATAGCCCTATGTTCTCTTCGATCCTTCTTGACAGCATTGGACCCAGTAGAATAGCCACAAGGATAGCTATTAGTCCGTAAATCACTAAATCTTCTGATCCCTCGACCATACTGGGACAACCTTTTTATTTTGAACGTAGAAGGAATATAATGATGACCATGATCAATAAATAATGTGATAGCCGGTATTTGATATAATGCCCATAAACATAGTATTGATTTAGTTACCTTTAAAACTATATTAAACTTAATCTATATAAGTGGGTGAGCAACACATGTCTTTTAGGCTTGGAATACCATCTAAGAGGACTATAGATAAAGAATACGACGTTATCGTTGTAGGTGCCGGGCCAGCAGGA
Source organism: Desulfurococcales archaeon (assembly GCA_026990885.1). GTDB lineage: Archaea > Thermoproteota > Thermoprotei_A > Sulfolobales > AG1 > WANO01. The sequence continues at coordinate 1,591 of JALXCO010000225.1, read as the reverse complement.
TTAACCGCTGCGATGTATGCGGCGAGATACAAATTAAAAACACTGCTGATAGGGGAGACTATGGGTGGTCAGCTAAGTATGGCTGGTGTCGTGGATGATTATCCTGGATTGATAGAGGTGCCGGCTAGCGAGCTGATACAGAAGTTTCTGGATCACACAAAGAAGCATGGGGTAAATATTCATATAGATAGAGTTGTAGATATCAGGAAGGATCCCGGCAGCAGCATGTTTACTGTTTCTACAAGAAGAAATGAGCATTTCAAGAGCTATGCTGTTATACTGGCTGTTGGTTTAGAAAGGAAAAAACTAAATGTTCCAGGGGAAAAGGAGTTTGCTGGAAAAGGGGTCAGCTATTGTACTGTGTGTGATGTTCCATTCTTTAAGGACAAAAAAATCATAATTGTAGGAGGAGGGAACGCTGGAGTTACCGGGGCTATACATGCGTTAGGATATGTGTCTAAGCTCTATCTCATAACTAGAGGACCTAAATTTAGGGCTTTCCCCATATATGTTGAGCAGCTCATGAAGTATAAGGAGAAGATGGGCGATAAGATAGAGATCTCCTTCAACAGCACGGTTGCGGAGATCGGAGGGAAAGACACTGTTGAGTACGTTATAGTTAAGAATCTGAAAACAGGTGAGCACAGGAAAATAGAGGTTGACGGGGTATTTATCGAGATAGGTAATCAGCCGCCAGTAGAGTTCTTTAAGAAGATAGGGCTAGAAACAGATGAGCATGGACTGATAGATGTTAAGCCTGGGGGCTACACTAATATAGAGGGGATATTTGCTGCTGGTGACTGTGCTGGTGGAAAGTATAAGTATTATTACCAGCAAGTGGTAACTTCAGCTGCTGAAGGGGCTATAGCTGCTGATGCAGCGTTTAAGTGGATACTGAATAAGGGCTACAGCATTATAGGTCTTAGGGAGAATAAGGCTAGTGAAACATTTAAGCTGTAATTAGATCCTAAAACTCGGTCAGTTTTCTAAATAAATTAACCAGTGCTCTACTCCTATGACTTATCCTGATTTTTACATGTAGCCCTAACTCTGATAGCGTGTTTCTGTATCCTTCAGGAATGAATATAGGATCGAAGCCGAAGCCCTCTGAACCGCGTGCTTCACGTGATATCTCTCCTTTCAGGATACCTTCAACAATACCGATCCCGTATCTAGGGTTATAGAAAGCCATAGATGCCTTATACGATGCCCTTCTAATATTTTTATCTTCCAATAACTTGAGGACACCATCTATACCTATGGTTTTAAGCACGTAACTAGAATATGGTCCGGGAAACCCTTTTAGGACATCTATAAAGAGTCCCGAGTCTTCAACAAGCAGTATATCGTTCTCTCCTACTTGAGGATTGTATCTTGAAAGTATATATTGGAGGGCTTTTAATGCGATCTCGGAAAGCTCGCTTGATTGAATCTCAATTTTCTCGTATTTTTCTTGCATATCGATCTCGATATTAATCTCGGGCAAAAGTATGTTTGCCGCTAGCTCCAGCTCTTTTAACTTATTTTTGTTTTTTGAGGCAATAATTAATCTATATCTTTTCAGGGGGACCCACCTACAGGGGTTATGTAT
>JALXCO010000224.1 GCA_026990885.1 Desulfurococcales archaeon | reverse complement strand
GATATAGCGAGTGGATAACGATATACTCAACAATCCACACCAGCCACCCAAGCACAGAGGAGCACCATACAGATAGCCAGGAGCACTCAAACACAGGCAATACTGAGGAATCGATTGAGCCACAGCCAAGTGAGAGTAGCGGCTCACATAGCGATACCTCTAGCGAGGGATATGATAGCACAATCCAGGTAGATGATGTGGTTAGGTTTATTGATCCTTTTAGCCTGATTGAAGATCTGAATCATGAGGTTGGCGAGCTCAAGAAAAAGCTATCGGCCCTCGAGGACAGCTACTCAAAGGTTAAAAAAGATCTAGATCACGTTCTAGACAACTATATAGAGCTCGGCAGCCAGATCACCAAAATAGGTATAGATATAGGAGAGTTAAGGAAATACATTCAGAATCTAGAGCGCAAGATAGATAGTATCGGCAGCAGATCATGGATAAATATAGTTGCCGAAACAATCGGTATGTGGAAATCAAGACAGTGCAGCTATAACTCAAACAGCATCTGCTCTGCATGGAACATTGGTTCAGCAATGGCTAACGAAATAAAGAAGGTCTTTGGGGAAGACAGCATCGTTGAGGATGGAGGCAAGTATAGAATTAATCTGGAGAAGGCATACCATATATGTAGCTTCTGCCCGCTATTTAGGCGTTTCGAATCGAGGTAGCCAGGTGGCTGGGCTAGTTAAGCTAGTAGGATAATTCGACTGGCAGATCTGGATCAAGTAGAACAATTGATTTTTCAACGTGATTTATAGCAATCTTCACGCTCCTAATCTCCACACCTAGAGAGCTTGCATACTTAAGTATGCTGGATATCTCGGGATCATCTCTACTAGGCTTAAATTTAGAGGCGTATGGATGTGCAGCTATAAATACAACGATTCTTCTAGCCCCCTCTATATTTGCGAGCTCAACTATGTGTTTTCTTCCTCTAAGCGATATTGTATCTGGATATCTAGCTGAATGATCGTGCCTGAAGAAATATACCGCGCTTTTTAACTCTATATATATTTTGTTTCTGTCTACACTCTCTAAATATAGATCTATTTTAGATCCGCCGACATCCACATCACGCATGATCCTTATTATATTCTTCAGCCATGGGATATACCCCAGCTTTATTGATTCTATAAATGATCGCTCCTGCAGCTTGGTATCTATTAGTGTTCCCCACGTGCGATCTACTATAGTACCTATTATCCTCAGCTTCAGTTTCGATCCCTGGATGCCGCTACATAGAACCTCAGCGCCTGGTGTAAGCAGATCTTTAAGCCTGCCCGTATTATTAAGGTGAGCTAAACTCTCAAGATCCCCAGAACATTTAACCCTAGCAACAAACCTGTTGAGTCTCTCCAGAAATATGCATCTCTCTATATACGTATCCAGCCTATATATAGGGTAGGGCACTCGATACCCCATATAGATTATAGCTATTCTCGGCTTCAAGATAACTGCTCTTTCAGCTGGGATATCATGCCAGTTATTTCATCCACTGTTTTCGTGACTCTATCTATATGATCCTTATTATATATCTGTTCTCTGAGATCATTGAGCTTCTCATCTATAGCGGCTATCGATTCGCTGTCTATAGACGCTAATTCCTGCCTGATCGATTCATACAGATCTGTAATTTGGTCAAGAATATCTAAAGAGGCCTTGTACTCTTTAGATTCGAAATCCTGGTTTCTGAAAGCTTCACCATACTCTATAAGTAGCAGATCCATTAACGCAACCATCTTGCTTATCCTATCCTTTAGATTTGAGAATCTGTCATCATCTTCTGGGCTGGATCCACCAGTAGAGAAGTTCTGAAGATACGCTACATAAAGTAGCAGAGCCAAACCTACTATAGCTGGCACCACAACTATAAAGCGTTTCCTCCACTCGACACTTCTCTTCCCGTGTATGGCCAACCCAGCATCACCCCGAAAATATTATATATATGTCTTCAGAGCCTGATCTATGTGACTTGAGTATATCTATGATCTTGCCTTTATCTATACTGATCGTGAATGATAAATCAATTATCCTATAGCCAGAAACTATGTATGCCTCCTTTAGACCTCTCCCAATCCTCTCAATTTCGGCCGCAACATCTTGAATCCTATCAGAGCTTACCTTAATAAATGAGGAGTTGTCAAGCTTTAGGCGTATTCTTCCCCACTTATCTATAACTACAATACTTCTCCTCTTTGCATTCCTATTTCTTATTGCTGGTAGAAGCTTCAGCGATCTCGATTTATTATATATACTAACAATATAGTAGTATCTATTCCTATCCTCCACAACAATATCGAAGCCATCAACACCTAGTCCCTCAGAAACTATAGATACAACATCCTCAACCCCAATACTATTCTTCCCCCGGGCATCACCGTGATCTTTGATGTATCCAGTCCCAATCACCCTTATAGCGGATTTCGAATGATCGTATTCTATATCGATAGTTATGGTCTCAGGATCCGCCCCCTTAGACATCAATGAATCATATATCTCGCTCATCACCCTATCCAGCTCACTATCAAGAGGAGCAGATGTTGAGGGTAGAGTCACCTCCATCTCTTCCCTAACCAAACCAATAAGCATTCCAAGGGCCGATATGTATTCGGGGTGTTCGCTTACTTTATAATTGAGTCTGTATCTACGTGAAAGGTAAGGCACCAGTACGGATGCGGCTCCACCTCCACCAATAATATGTGTATTGTTTAGTTTCAGTTTGTGTTCCCTAGCAACATGCTTAAGTATTTCGAATATATTATCTACAGCTTTTCTCAAAATAGCGTTTGCTGTATCCTCAATAGATAAACCTAGATGCTCACCAAGAATCCTCATGGCCTTTCTAGCTGACTCCATATATCCTTTAGCGAAGTCTTGATCAGGTATGATACCGAGAGCGTTAGCCGCACACGTAGTGGTTATAGCGTATAGCTCACCGGTATCCATGTTTCTCAATGCCGCATAGTCTTCTGGGTCACCGCTTCTGGGGCTTATGAATACAAGCTCAACATTATCTAGTTTCCTAGGATCAGTAAAAGAGCTGTAGGGGAGACCAGCGATATGCGCGCTTCGAGGACCTACATCTATTATCTTTCTTCCTCGAACCCTAACCATGCTTCCTCCAGCAATGCCGCCAATATGCACGTCTATAGATCTAATGCTTGTTGGGTAGTCCATAACCTTTACATAGCTCATTACGGGTTTCCCACCCTTTACAACGCCGATATTCGTGCTTGTTCCCCCAACCTCTATAAATACAGCATCGTCTACCTTGATGTTGTGTAGAGCTCCTATGATGCTTGCTGCAGGCCCAGACAGTATCGTTTGGAGGGGTTTTTTCCTCAGGATATCTATGCTGGTTACCCCTCCATCGCCGCGCATAACCATTATGGGTGCTTTAATCCCTAGGCTCCTAACCCCTTTCTCCACAGAGTCTGCAACCTTTACCATTCTGGGTAGTATACTTGCATTGATTGCTGCAGTAATGGTTCTGACCTCAAGTCCGTATAGATTAGACATTTCATGCCCGCATACAGTCATGTATCCAAGCTTCCTTATCCTGTCGGCGAAGCTTCTCTCTATTTCTGGGTTCTCGATGGCGAATGGTGAGGTCACCACAAAAGATCTTGCCCCCTTAGAAACCATCTCCTTAACTATGCTCTCAGCGTTCTCGATATAGCTGGGGTTGTCTGTATTTATGAATTTATATACTATGCTTAGCTTTCTCTCCCCAGTGATCCTTATGTCTCTAATATTAGTTCTTTTAATAGTTATCTTTGCGTATTTGCTTGGCGCTAAAGCAACTATACCAACAGTAGCTACATCCCCCTCCAACAGCGCATTCACAGTGTGTGTTGTGCTGAACGCCACTAGCGATATATCATCTGGATATATGTCTGAATCCTCTACCGCGATCCTTAGAGCTCTAACTATACCGTCAGCTATATTGTTGCTTGAATTATATGTTGTATGGGTTATTCCTCTACCAACGATTCTGTTGCTACCTGTATCAATTACTATCGCCTTAGT
>JALXCO010000223.1 GCA_026990885.1 Desulfurococcales archaeon | reverse complement strand
TTCCATCGCTGCTCTCAGATGTTTGGGGAGTATATTTTCTACGGCCCTCAACACCTTTTCCTCATCCTCCGTAGCATGTATAGTTGTGGATATCTCGGCGTGTGCTATTCTGATTTTTTTCAATATGCCATGCCCTTCTTAAATTAGGTTCTGTAGGGATATATGCTGGTGCTTTGGCTCCCTTATCTATCTGTGGCTGACTTAATCTATTGTTTTTTACGGCTTGTGGTATCCATAATACTTGGTGGATGAAGAGAGACTCCAAACGTGATTGATGATCGTACTCCACCCCTAAGACACCGTTTGGCTTCTCTATTTAACCAGTCTAGACTGTTTAGATTTATGGAGTATGCTGTATGGTGGGGCATCTATATATGGTTAGCTTGGGTCTGGAGCCCGGTTTCGTTTCTCTCTATGCGCTGAAGGCCTTAAAGATCTGTGATGTCGTGTATTTTGAGGAGTACACCTCTTTTCCTTCTCGAGGGTCTATAGCTGATATCGAGAGCATGGTTGGGAAGAGGTTTAGGAGGCTATACAGGAGGGATTTGGAGGACGATGATGGCAGGCTCGTTTTTAGCGATCTAGATAGGGGTTTAAAGGTCTGTTTGGCTTGCTGGGGCGATTGCCTGATGGCTACCACCCATGTATCTATAGCTAGGAGGGCTGTGGAGCGGGGTTATGGATACACATATATACCGGGGGTATCTATAGTTAGTGCCTCCCTCGGTGTCTGTGGGCTTATGGTTTATAGGTTGGGGAAGATTGCCACGATTACTCGTCCGTGGGAGGGTGTTTTGAGTGAGCACCCATATAATGTTTTGAAGGATAATTTGGCTAGGGACCTCCACACGCTTTTTCTGCTTGAGATCGATGTTGATAGCGGCTACTACATGTCTGCTTCTGAGGCTGTGGATATCTTGTTCAGGATTGAGAGGTCTAGGGGTGAGGGTGTGGTTAGGGGCGATCTCGAGGCTATAGTGCTTGCTGGTATTGGTGCTGGTGGAAAGATCTGTTTCGCCACCCTAGACTCGATAGATGATCTCGACGATATAGCAGATCTCTATCCCCACTCACTAATAATACCATCGACCCTATATTTCACTGAGCGCGAGTTTCTAGAGGCTTTCTCGTCTAGATTCGGCCCATGCTGGACTCTATCCCCCGGTGGGCTGTAGTGGGTGAGCTCACTGTTTGCGGGGTCTACATTAGGGGTTTGGGTAGGGCGTCTAGGTTTATTGCTTCTGAACCCTATAATGGCCTGTTCAGATCTATCCTTGGAGCCGAGCCTTTCCCTGGTACATTAAATATTAAGCTTAAGGGTTTGGGGAGCTTTAGAGATCTGGCTACTGTGTGTAGGCCCTACGCCTCCTACGGGGATTTCGTTTATCAGGGTAGGGTCTTTGGCGGACTTACCCTATGGATTGGGTATAGGTTGGACACAAGGTTTATTGTGTTGAGGCCTCATAGATCTTCGCATAGTGATGATGTGCTCGAGATCGTTGGGTCTATAGATCTAAAGAAGAGGTTCGATCTAGAATACGGAGACGAGTTCTGCTTCAGGGTTATCTGCGGCACTGGCTCTAGCGTGGCTTAACGTTATAAGCCTCCAATTTTATTTATTGTATGTGATTCCAGAGTCGGTGTAGCGCTATGGCTAGATCTATGTACCACTATATCGCCGAGCTGTGGAAGAGGCCCCACGATGGTGAAATTAGAGACATTATGAGGGAGAGATATATTGAGTGGCGTAGAGACCCCGTTGTAGTTAGGGTCGATAAGCCGACGAGGCTTGATAGGGCTAGGGCTCTTGGGTATAAGGCTAAGCAGGGCTTCGTTGTGGTTAGGGTTAGGATATCTAAGGGGGGTAGGGAGAGGCCCAGGCCGAATAAAGGTAGGAGGCCGAAGAGGATGGGTGTCTATGGCTATTCTCCTGAAAAGAGTATTCAGCTTATGGCTGAGGAGACCGCTGCCAGGAAGTATAGGAATCTCGAGGTTTTGGGTAGCTACTATGTGGGTGAGGACGGGCTATATAAGTGGTATGAGGTTATCTTGGTTGATCCTCATCACCCAGCGATTAAGTCCGATCCCGACATCAACTGGATAACCGATCCCTCTCAGAGGGGCAGAGTATTTAGAGGAAAGACTATGGCTGGAAGAAGAATGAGGGGGTTGCTGCGTAGCAGAGGTTTGAGAGGTACCCACCACTACAAGTGGAAGAAGAAGGCTAAGGAGAGGAAGCTTAGGAAGAGGCATGAGGCTTCTAGGGGAGCCAGGCTTATACTCCCCCAGGATAAGTATGAGGAGGTTATGGGCGAGAAGTAGCGTTATTGATTAATTCATGTACACCCGCTACACATACCTGACCGTGTGCATCCATACATTCAATGTTCCCTTTATCCTTCTCATATTTCTGACCATCTCCACTATCTGTGATTTCTTTCCGATCGCTAGAATTATGTTTATGCATAGGTCGTCGTTTAACTTATAGTGCTGTATAACCTTAACTATATCGCTGTAGTGGTGTGCTGTCTGTATTATCTTCTCGTCTGCATCGTACTTTATCTCCCTCGATGTTATTGCCGTAACTATTGTTGTTATCTCCTCATCCTGCTCTGTATAGTCTACACGATCCAGTATATAGTGCCTTAACGCATCTCTAACAAGCTCCGACTTGCTTGAGTACCCATATCTAGACATGAACTGATCCAGTTGCTTCACCATTTCATCTGGCAGGGAGACTGTCATTATAACCATTGTGTCTGCCCAAAATTATTAATATGTATGGAGGAATTTAATAATTATTATTAATATCGAATTCCACAATAATATTATCCTTAAATATATTTTAATAAGATTTCTTTGGTGTGACTAGCCATGCATGGCGAGGATCATGAGGAGCATGGATTTCTCCACGAGATCTATTGGCCTATGCTACTGGCTTTCAACGTGATCGGTCTGGCGAGCGAGTTAATAGGCTTGGAGATAGGTTTATATGTACTATCTACAGTGACCGTCCTGCTCATCGGTAGAGCTGCCGCTAAGCTACTCATGAGGTCTTATGACGCCACAAACATATTCATGAGTATTGTAGCTGTAGTGTTGCTGTCTATGGGGTACTATCTGGAGGCCTTCATAATATTTATCCTCTATAGCGCGTCTGAGCTTATTGAGGAGGCGTCGGAGAAGCTGGCTAGAAGGAGGCTCAGAAACCTGCTTAATCTTGTGCCGAAGAGGGTTACCAAGGTCTATGACGGCGATAAATTCAAGGAGGTGGATGTGTCGGAGGTTAATAGGGGGGATGTGGTTCTTGTGAGGCCTGGCGAGGCTGTCCCTGTAGATGGTGTGGTTGTTGAGGGCACCAGCGAGGTGAACACTTCTGTTCTTACCGGTGAGCCTATACCGATAACCGTTAAGCCGGGGGACCAGGTGGAGAGCGGCTACATAAACATGTCTTCAGCTCTCAAAGTTAAGGCTCTAAAGCCCGCCAGCGAGTCTGTTCTCCAGAATATAGTTAGGGAGGTTAGGAGAGCCCTAGAGAGTAAGGGTGCGATCGACAGGTTTATCGATAGGTTCGCTAAGCCCTACACCGTGATTATTCTAGCTATATTTGCTGTTGTGTTCATGACATACGACCCCTACAGAGCCCTAGCTATACTCATAGCCACATGCCCAAGCGCGTTTATAGTGACCTCCTCGATATCTACGACCCTATCAATCGCGAGATTAACTACTCGCGGAGTTATAGTTAGGGGGAGCGTTGCGCTGGAGTCGGCCAAGAAAGTTAGGGTTGTTGCGTTCGATAAAACCGGCACCCTCACTGTTGGCTCTCCAAAGGTTCTCGACGTTATCCCGTTGAATGGCTTTAAGAAGGATCAGGTTATCAGCTACGCAGCCTCGCTAGCCAGGTTCAGCACACACCCCGTCTCTAAAGCCATATCGTCTCTCGGCAACCACGTCAGCTGTGAGTTCGTTAGGGAGTACCCCGGCATGGGTATTGAGGGCAGGATTGATGGCTCAAGAGTTCTTTTAGGGAATATTGAGCTGGTTAAGAAATTCAATATCAGCCATGACCCCACGCTCGAAAGCAAGGTTGGCCAGGGCATTAGGGCTTATCTATGCGTGGATAACTCTGTTGCCGGAGTGA
>JALXCO010000222.1 GCA_026990885.1 Desulfurococcales archaeon | reverse complement strand
TAGGGTTAGGCTAGAGATCAGGGGTTCAGGAATCCATATAGATTTCACTGGCAGCAGCCCGCAGGTTGAGGCCCCGCTAAACGCGGTCTTCGGGGTGACGTTTTCCGCATGCTCGTTTAGCGTTAGAGCTGTTATCGGCGGGGATATACCAACTAACGAGGGTTTCTACAGCGCTATAGATGTGCATGCTCCCCAGGGCTCTATAGTTAATCCCGTTAAGCCGGCCCCGGTTTCTGGAGGTAATCTCGAGACTAGCCAAAGGATTGCTGATGCTGTATTGCTTGCGCTAGCTAAAGCCATACCCCACAGGGTGCCTGCTCAGGGTAGCGGTACCATGATGAATGTTATGATGGGCGGGATCGACTCCCAGGGATCGTACTGGGCCTACTACGAAACCATAGGCGGGGGTAGTGGAGCTAGACCGGATAGTGATGGCGTTTCAGGTGTTCATGTTAATATGACCAACACACTCAACACACCAATCGAGGTTGCTGAGAGGAGCTACCCTATATTGTTTAGCGAGTACCGTATTAGGTATGGTAGCGGTGGCTCCGGCAGGTTCAGGGGTGGTGATGGTATTGTTAGATCTTTTAAGGCTCTATCCAGGTTGAGGCTCTCTATCCTTGCCGATAGATTCAGGATCGGCCCCAGAGGGCTTGCTGGAGGGGGTTCCGGGGCTACTGGATCTGTTACTATAGTTAAGCGTGATGGTTCAAGGATCAGTATGCCGAGCAAGTTTACCATCGATCTGGATCCCGGAGATCTAGTAGTTATAGAAACCCCAGGCGGAGGGGGCTATGGCTCAACCAGCTAGGTTTTAGTTGTACTGCTTAGGTGGCTGCGGGTATGGCTAGATCTATTAGGGATAGAGCCGATGGAAAGATGGTATATAGTATACTCTCAAGGAGCCTTAAGGTGAGGTGGGAGGACTACACGGCTCTTGTAGCGTATGCGGACAGGCCCAGGAGCCCGTTTTCGCTCCTGGTTGCTCTTGTTTTGAGCCAGAATACTAGTGACATAAACTCTATTAGGGCGTACCGTAGGCTTAAGGAGCGTGTTGGTCTGGATCCGGAGTCTATAGCTAGTGCCGACATCAGGGCTATTGAGGAGGCCATCAGGCCTGCCGGGCTAGCTAGCCGTAGGGCTGAAACCCTTAAGAGGCTGGCTAGATTTGTGATCGATGCTGGTGGCGAGGATTTTCTTTCTAGGGAGGACCCCTTCAAGCTCCGCGAGACCCTCCTGAAGATTAAGGGTGTGGGGTTCAAAACTGTTGATGTGTTCCTCTCGCTATATAGGAGGGCTCCGGTTTTCGCTGTCGATACCCATGCAGCTAGAATCGCTAAGAGATGGGGGCTTGTTGGTGGGAAGGCTGGCTATAGAGAGATTTCAGATGCTCTTTTAAGGTTCTTTGGGGCCGATGCAAGCGATAGTGCTCATAGGCTGCTTATCGCTTTGGGTAGAACCTACTGTAGGGCTAGAAATCCCAGGTGTGCTGATTGCCCTCTAAGGGATCTTTGCCCCTACCCCAAGAAGTCTACCGGTGCCGGTAAAGCGGAGGATTCCGAGATAGGATAAATACAACAATTATTAAAAAATGAAAATGTTTTTTGGGTATCTGGTTTGGATCAGGATCTTTATTTTGTCGCCTCGCTCAGGATCAGTACAACATCCATGTAGTCTATTATTCCGTTGCCATCCATATCAATCAGGGTTTCCAGTCTTGTATCGACGAACTCGCCAACGAATAGTGTTAGGGTTAGGTATGCGTCCAGTATAGTTACCTCTGAGTCTCCGTCTAGGTCTCCCTTTAGATCTTTAGGCGCGAACACCATTGTCTGTGTTGAGATCTCCCCACCGAATATCATAGCTATAGCCAGCCTCTTTCCAACATCTACATGATGCATTATACCCGTGAACATCTCTGCTCCTGGCCCGAACGCCATTACCGGGATCATCACGCCCGTATGAGCGTGTGTTGTGAACCCTACACCCAGCTTTCTCGATATCAGCTCTCCTAGAGCGTTGCTTACCGCGAATCTAGATGGCAGCAGCTCCTGAACCCTCTGGTTGAACCATTCAACATCCTCCTGGGTTAGCTCTATATCGCTGTACTTGCTTACCACCTCGGCAACATCTGCTCCTTCGCTTATCTCTCTAGCCATACTCTCAAGGCTCTTTCTAACAGACTTCAACAGCTCGAAGTTTATAGATCTCCCGTATGTGACACCTATCGATAAGCCTCCAGTCTCGTGGTCCGCAGTAACCACAACTAGAGTGTCTCCCCTCTCCATAGCGTACTCTAGAGCGACACCGACAACATCATCAAGCTCTTTGGTTTCTGCGGCAACGGATGTTGGATCGTTTGTGTGTCCAGCATGATCTATTCTTCCAGCCTCAACCATCAGGAAGAAGCCGTTTGGATTCTTCTCCAGTATGCTTAGAGCCACCCTGGTCATTTCGGGTAGGCTGGGTATTGATTCGTCTCTATCGATTACATAGGGTAGGTGGCTCCTGGCGAATAGCCCCAGCACCTTTCCGCCTCTAACGCTATATAGCTCCTCCTTAGTGAATATAACCTGGTATCCCTTCTCTCTAGCCATAGCTAGCAGCTCCTCGCTGAATCTCGATGTGCCTCCACCGAAGAGCACGTCTACATCGTTCATGATTAGTTGCTGGGCTATCTCTGTCTCCATGCCTCTATCAGGCACGTGTGCCGCGAACGATGCCGGTGTTGCGTGGGTTATTCTTGTTGTGGTTATAAGCCCTGTGGATTTGCCCATCATTTCGGCTATCTCTAGTATTGTTGTTATCTTGAAGTTGTTTCCGTTCATCGATGTCATCCCGATCATTCCGTTGAACGTCATTACGCCAGTGGCTATCTCTGTTGCCGCTGCGGCTGAATCCGTCACTTCCCCGCTCAGCGAGTATGTGAGCACGTACCCTGTGTATGGGAGTCTAGCCATGTTGAGTGATCCGTACACGAGCCTCGTTAGGGTTATCTCCTCGATGCCCATTCCGTCTCCGATAATGAGTATTATGTTCTTTACCTTCCCGCTTAGTGGCGGGATCATTACTGCTTGATCAGCACCCATAGGCTCCATAGTCTGCGACTGTGTTAGCGTTACCATAGGTAGTGCTGAGGCTATTATCAGCATTATAGCTAGTCCTAGGGCTAGATTCTTTATTTTCGCCACCAAAACCTTCACCATGTATAATTTTTGGGGGATTTTTTATATGCATTCTCTTTAACTGGTTAGAGGTGCTAGATTGGAGCGTGTGTTTGCTCTGTATTATTGTCTGCGGCTTTGGTTTTGGGGCGGGATATATTAATTTGCTCTGTTGGCTTACCTATATTGTTGGTTTGATTGGGTATGTCTTCGGAGGATCTGGTTAAATGCCTCTCGAATACAAGGATCGCTTCGGCATCGTGGATCATGGATCTAGGTATTAGAGGCGTTAGAAGGTCTTTCTGTATAGATTACTCCCTGATGTCTATGGTTTCGCAGAAGTTTAGAAGGATCATTTTTATATATCCACCAGAATCGTGCGTGAGCAACATCTATGATCATGTAGGGGGCAGGTATCTGACCATAGATCAGAATATCTCGGCTAGAGAAACATTGAGCATGATTATCGAGTCATGTGATGATGCGAGATCCGTTGTAGCCAGCGATAAGTGTATGCGCAGGTTCTCTAGGTTCAGGTATTTCATGCTCATGTCCCCATCTAAGACTGAGGAGCTGTGTTCCGAGGCTCGCAGTGCGGCTATTCTTTGTGATGCCATCTTTGAGGGTTCTCTGGACGATGTGGCGATATATAATTACTCTAGGGCGTATCTGATCTATAATATAGGTGGTAGCGATACCCAGGATAAGAGGTTGAGGAGCGTGTTGAGCTCTGATCCCGGTGTTGTCGAGGGTCTATCTAGGCTGTGTGGCTAGATTCTATTCCTGTGCTTCTTCCCTCTGCCTGTATCTCTCTATCGATGCGCCTATTATTCCGAGGGCTATCACTATATTGCCCGCTATAAACAGTATTAGGCTTGGTATAGCTAGATAGCTGTAGGGTCTCTTAATCTCTGTGAGCTCGATCACGGCCTTGATGCTCAGCTGCGTTGTTGATTCCTCTTTGTCCTGTATCTCTACTATCAATAGATCTATAATGCTGCCAACATTGAATAATCCTGAGTTGTTGGGCCAGATAGTTTTCTCCTGAACGTCTCTGCCAACTACAGCTATCTTAACGGGTGTTTCGCCATTATTCTCTATCTTCAGGATCGCTCGCGTGTATGTCCTGGATATATCTATGTTGAATAGCTCAACTAGAGTTTCCCGTATGGGCCTACTTATCGTGGTCTCCTCAACCAGTGTGAGTGTCTCAGTTACCTGCGAGGTTATAGCCGAGAGGAGGCTTAGAACCAGTAGGGCTATTCCTATGGCTATGGTTTTCGTGTTCAATCTCTATATACCGGGTTATATTATTGCTTTAAATACCTTAATTTTAAGGTGCTGTATAATATAATTTAAAATCTCATATTTTTAACCCCCCAAACCTAAATATGGTATTGATGGTGTTGTGTATGAAGAAGCCTGCTTCATATATATTTCTAGCAATACTGTTCGTATCACTAGCTATATTTATAGCAACGCCAGCCACAGCGCAGGTACCCCAGAAAGCACCCGCCACCGAGAAAATAATATGGAAGCGTGTTCCCCTAGAGGCTGCTGCCCAAGCGCTATCTACAAGAGAGATCGACCTATACCTCTTCGCACTAAGACCCAAGGCTCTGCAGGAGCTAGCGGGCAAGCCGGGTATAAAGGTGTATTTCGCGCCATCAGGACTCGTTGATATAGGCCTTAACCCGTCTCCAGTTCTGCTGGTTAATGTTCCTGGAGTGTTTAACGATAAGGAGGCTCTAGCAGAGAGGCTTGGTGTCCACCCACTGGTTATAGCGTATTTTGAGCCTCAGGAGGATAAGACGTACGTTGAGCTCTGTGCAAAGCCTCTAGGTGGGCTACCGGACGACGTTGAGGTTGTGAGAGAGGCTGAAAATGTCGATATTAACCCGTTCTGTTTCAGAGAAATAAGGTTTAGTCTAAACTATGCTGTCGACAGAGATTTCATAGTTAAGAACATATATGCAGGATATGCTATTCCAAAGTATGCGCTATATGGCCCTGACGATCCTGTTTATGTTGAGCTTGCTGATGTGATCGCTAAATATAATTTCGTATATGATCCTGATCGCGTCAAGCAGACATTTGAGCAGGTCTTTAGCGCAATAGGAGCTGAAATGAGAGATGGAGTATGGACCTATAATGGAAAGCCTATCCAGGTTCAAGGCATTATAAGAACGGAGGACGAAAGACTGGATATAGGTAGATTATTCGCTAATGAGCTAAATAATTTAGGTATTCAAGTTCAGGTATTAGAATTAACGTTCGGTGAGGCAATAACTAAGGTATATGCTACAGACCCATTTGACTTCGAGTGGTTCTTCTATACTGAAGGATGGGGTAAAGGAGCAATAGATAGATGGGATCCCTGGAATCTAGCATTCTTTGGTGCGGCATGGCTTGGCTGGTCACCAGGTTGGGGTGTCCCTGAGTGGTGGAACTACAAGAATAGCACCATAGACTTTTATAGCAGAAATGCTGCATTAGGTTTGGTAAACAGTAAAGAGCAGTGGATCGAGTATTTAAGAAAGGGAACAGATCTGGCTATCCAGGAATCTATAAGGATTTGGCTTGTAGCGGTGCTGAGCGGTTACGCGGTGAGAGAAGATCTTCAGGGGGTAACAGTTGATCTTGGTGCTGGTTTAAGATCGCTGTTTAACTTCAGAACACTTAATATACCAGGAAAAGACACACTAAGGATAGGTCATCTTTGGATATGGACAGCTAGAACAGTATGGAATCCATTAGGAGGATTCGATGACGTATATAGTGTAGATCCTATGAGAGCTACTAACGATCCAGCGATATGGAGACACCCGTTCACAGGAGAAGTATTAGATTATAGAGTTTCGTTTGAGGTTGAAACAGCTGGGCCTGAAGGAAAGCTTCAGGTTCCTTCAGATGCTATATGGTGGGACGCTGAAAATGACAGATGGATACCTGCTTCAGAGATTGGCAGAACTGAAGCTACTAGCAAAGTAGTCTTTGACTACTCAAGATTTATCGGGACAAAATGGCATCATGGACAAGAAATAACTTTCGCTGACTTACTCGGTTATATAGCTGAGTTACTTGATATAACATATGATCCTGTAAAGAGCCAGCTTGAAGCAGCTATAGCTGGTCCAAGCAGATCAATATATGATATATTAGTAGCGTTTAGACCGTTGCCTGACGAGAATAAACTAGAGGTCTATCTAAACTACTGGCACTTTGATCCGGGATATATAGCCGATTTCGCTGCATTCGGGATACCGAATCCATTTGAGCTAATTGCAGCAATGGATACCTTAGCCTTTGTCGAGAAGCTATATGCTCTAGATGAAACTAGGGCAAGATCTGAAAATATTCCTCAGCTTAGCCTAGTAATTAGGGAACATGTTGAGGATGTAAGAATAACTCTAAACGATCTTAGAGCTCAGTACGATAGATATAAAGCATTCTTTACGTTGCCTGATGGAACGACATTGATGTCTATGGAGGAGTGGAATAGAAGGATTGATGCCGCGATATCCTGGATAGATAGATATGGCCTGGCCTGGATAAGCCAGGGACCATTCATGCTGACATCCTTCGATAAAGACGCACAAGTACTGACTTTAGAGGCGTTTAGGGATCCAACATATCCAATGACTATAGCCGAAAACTTCTTCGGGATACCCGAGACTGTTTCAGTGCTGAGGGTTGTCTCGCCACTGATTGCTCCAGGCGAGCCTGCAAAGATCACAGTACAGGTTAGCGGTCCAGAGCCTCTGTCGGTTAGGTTCATAATAAGGGATCCAGCAACAGGCGAGGTTATAACATCTGACTGGGCGACGCAGACGGCTCCTGGAGTGTTCACCATAGAGCTGTCTGCAGAGATCACTTCGAAGCTAGCCGAGTTCTCGGCCTACGAGCTTATAGTGACGGCGTTCAGCGGCCAGATAGCTCTCCCCGATGAGCGTGTAGTTATATTACAGACTGCAGCGGCTACGAGAAAGATTATCCAGGAGGAGATCTCAGGTGTTGAGGAGAGGATAAGCAATGTTGAGGAGAGGATATCGGGTATCGAGGAGAGGATAAGCGATATTGAGAGCAGCATAGAAAACCTGAGGGAGAGCCTACAGCAGCAGTTCGAGTCGAGGCTTGAGGCTCTCAGAGAGGCTCTTGGTGAGAGGGTTACTACATCGATCCAGGAGTTGGCTGCTGGCGTAAGTAGGTCTATAAGCGATCTGAGCGACACATTTACGGCAGGTCTAAGAGACGTGACCGAGGGCCTTAGAGAGGTTACTGGCGTAACCGAGGAGCTATCCAACAGAATAGACGCTGTATCATCGAGAGTTGAGGAGGTGAGGAGCGAGCTAGCCTCATCTATAGATAGGCTATCTGTAGCTGTAGAGGGTAAAGCAGATAAAAGCGATGTCCAGCAGCTATCCGATATGATTACTGAGGTGCTCACTAAGGCTGAGGAGGCAGGCTCAACAGCAAGTACAGCTATGATGGTGTCTATAGCCAACTTAGTGTTGCTTCTAGTAGCTATAGCGCTACTGGTTATGCGCAGAGGCGGCGGATAATAGAGTGAGGCGTTAGCGAAATACAAATTTGACTTATTTAAATTTTTATTTTTTCATGTTTAAATTCTACGGTATTTAAGGGGTTTTATAAATGAGTGCGAGAGGCAGAATTCCTAGAATACTGGCTAAAAGAGCTATTTTACTATCTGTAGCTCTCGTAGTCATTATGTTGCTAACAGCAGTTATCCTTGGGGCTACTGGGTATGATGAAAAAATACTTAAGGCTATCGTTGTTACCGAGCTCCAGGCATATAGCCAGGCTCTCAGGCAGCAGCTTAAGGGGTCGGGTGAGGATATAGAGAAGCTTATCAAAGAGCGGGAGCAGTTCCTGATAAGCTACTACGGGCTCGATAAGCCGTGGTGGGAGCGGGTCATACCGATGGCTTTCAACGCCATGATACTTAATCTCGGATACTCCCTTAGTGAGGAGGTCGCAAATATAGCTGGTCTTCAGCCCCCGGTTAGGGTTTCTGACGCGATCCTTATAACTCTCCCGAGAACAATCATAATGCTCACTATAGCACAGCTAATCTCTATAGCTATCGCGCTGCCTCTAGCCCCGTTTATAGCGTATAGGAGGGGTAGTATATGGGATAAGCTCTCTATAAGCTACGCGGCATTCACTAATGCCCTTCCAATATGGTGGCTGGCTATAGTTGCTATATATTTTGTTGGTTTCCAGCTCAAGATCGCTCCCACAAGCTATAGAGGGGTTATATCATACATAAATAGGTTCTGGGAGGATCCCTTCACAAGCTTTATCAACATACTCTACTACGCATATCTACCAATAATCGTTGTGGTCATCGGCATTCTGGGCGGCTGGCTATACTCGGTTAGGGCCATAGCCATAAGAGTGGTTAGTGAGGACTATGTCTTCATGGCTAAAGCCAAGGGCCTTCCCGAAAGACAGGTTATAAGGCACTATGTTCTCAGGGTTATAGCCGGCCCCGCCATGACCCTTATAATACTGGGGTTAGCGGGGTCTATAGGCGGGTTCATAATAACAGAGTCCGTGTTTGATTGGCCGGGCATAGGCCTCCTATACTACGCAGCGATAACCACGGGCGACTCCCCAACCATCATCGGTTTAGTGTATATAACGACCCTGGTGTATATAATCGCTAGGTTTATTCTTGAGGTGCTCTACGTCATTCTAGATCCAAGGGTGTCTCTATGAGCATGTATCAGCTGAAGAGATCACCTCTAGACCCGATATATAGAGCTTTCAAGGGAGCGTTCGGTGAGGTTTGGGCACAGAACATGGGTAAGGCTGGGCTTATACTGCTGGTGTTTCTCGTGGCTATATCTATATATACAACCATAGTTATGCCCTCCAACTTCGATAGCGTATGGAACAACCGTAAAGAGTGGGACACCAACCCCTTTGTTGCACCACCTGAATGGATTAGGTTCTTCGGCTTCCCTGTAGCTAGACACGCTATTATAGAGCTGGATAGGCCGGTTGAATCCAAGGTCTATCTGGAGCCCTTCTTTATCGATGACATACAGCTCTTCGGCTACATACAGAGGTTCTCGGCCACGTATGTTCTCGATAGCGACGCGTACCCGCAGAGCATTCTGGTTAGGTTTGCTGAGGTTGGCTACGGAACGATAACCATTAGGGGCAGGATGGTTGAGCCCCAGATTGTGGTGTATGTATTTCTGAACCGCCCCGACGGCAGCCAGATACTTATAAACGCCCCTGAAACGCTAACCCTAAAGTCCCTTGCCGGAAAGGATATTAGGCTCGATCAGGACACAGCTGCTGCATGGATCGAGAGAAAACTTAACGTTCCCCAGGATGTAGCTAAAAAGGTCATAAACTTCTATCTTTTCGGCGAGGTTGTTGGCGAGAACTTCTATACAAGACCTCTCCAGGGGGCATACAGTATCGATATAGTTATATCCTACCTGGCTCCGGGCGTAGATCCAAGGGACCTCAAGACCATAATGGAGTCCAAGGGCCTTGGGGCTAGAGAGATAACCATTATAGTTAAGGGATCAGCCTATGGGCTAGCGGGAACGGATGACGCGGGTAGAGATCTGTTTCTAGGGCTCCTATACGGCTTCCCCGTAGCTCTCCTTATAGGGATATTTGCGGCTGTATCAGCAGTCTTGATAGGGATGATTGCTGGAGTAATAAGCGGCTACTATGGCGGGGTCGTTGATGACGCTATCCAGAGGACCGTCGATATCATCGGTAATATACCTCTGCTCCCAATACTGATCCTTATAGGCGTTATTGTTCAGGAGTGGAACGTTAGTGCGTGGGAGAGGTTATTCATAATAATAGCCTTTCTAGTGGTATTCAGCTGGGGAGGCCTGGCGATAATTATAAGATCCATGACGCTAAGCATAAAGGCAGAGCCCTATATAGAGGCTGCAAGGGCCCTTGGAGCATCCAATGTCAGGATAATCTTCCGACATATAATCCCGCAGCTTGTACCCTACATGATGGCGAGCCTGGTGTTCTCGGTTCCGGGAGCGATCCTGGCTGAGGCCGGGTTAAGCGTTATTGGCGTTAGGCATGGCCTTCCTACCTGGGGCAGTATTCTTGCTGAGGCTAGAGCATATATTGGTGCTGGCGGCTCCTACGGGGTCTGGTGGTGGATCTTTCCTCCAGGAATATTGATCGGGATCACAGCATTAACCTTCGTCCTACTGGGTCTCGCAGCAGAAACTATTGTCGAGCCTAGACTCAGGAGAAGGATGTAGACACCATATAGGCTTTTTCATGTTTGCTCACGCATTTAATAAGGGGCAGAAACGTTAAATTATGGCTTTCTATGTTGAGCCGTGTCTTTCTATGTTTCTGAGAGCTGTTGGGCATGCCGTAAAGCATATAGCCCTTGAAGACTATAAGTTATCTTGGTTGGCTCCGATTCCCGAGACCCGCAGTCTAGGAGGCTGTGGTGAGGGGGTCGGAGTGTCGCCGTGATGAACCCAGCCGTGCCCGATACACCTCAACACAGCTTGATATATGAGGGCACGGCTCAGGTGAACGGTAACCAACTAAAGTTTATCTGGTGGTCTAGCTTTGGTTAAGAGGCTTCTCGAGCATAGTGATCTGGATAAGGTTGTTCTTGTATCAAGCCCCTCTATAGAGAGGTCTGGCAGAAAAGCGCTGTTCACGGTGACCAGAATAAATATCGAGAAGGATAGGTATGATTCAACTATATGGATAGCCGATCTAGACTCAAGAACGTATGAAACAGTACTGAACGGCCCTACAGACACATGCCCCCTATGGAGCCCGGACGGGAGCAGATTTGTGTTCCAGTCTAGACGCGGCTTGGGCGATCAGGATAAGGGTTCAGAGCTCTATCTCATGAGATCTATAGATTCCGAGCCATGGAAAGTGGCATACTTCAAGGGTGGTATTCAGGAGGTTAAATGGAGCCCGGACTCGAGGAGGCTCCTAGTTATATCTAAGGTCGGTGAGATCCATGAGGACGTTAAGATTATTGAAAGGATCCCTATATGGAGGAATGCTGAAGGATTCACATACAACCTGTATAGGCATGTCTTCATAGTCGACACATTGAGTGGTTTAGTTACCCAGGCCACCGAAGGGAACATAAATGTATCCACAGCATCGTGGTCCCCTGATGGAGCTAAAATAGCCTACGCGGCAAGCGTCGAGGAGCTGAAGCCCTACGTGTCGAGAGTATATATTCTAGACACCAGGTCCGGCGAGAAGAGCGAGCTACCCATACATGGCTTTTCGATCACGTCCCTAACCTGGTCTACCGACGGCTCCAAGATAGCTTTTCTGGGGAGAGAGATCGAGAAGGGGAGGACCTTCGCCTCACACTTCAAGGTCTTCGTATACGATCTAGGCTCACAGGAGCTTTCATGCGTATCATGCTATAGAGATGAGGAGCTTAATAGAAATACAGAGAACACGCTAAACAGCGATGTTAGGGGGCCAAGCTGCTCTCCACACCTCCACTGGGGCGAGGATGGATACATATACTACATGGTTTCCGATGGCGGGAGGGTTAAGCTGTACCGTAGCAGGCCTGGTGGTGAGCCGACGCCGGTTATTGATCTGCCTAGATTCAGCGTCGACGAGTTCAGCGTTGATGCCAAGGGCCGCAATATAGTTTTCACAGCTATGAGCTCTTTCGAGCCCAAGGAGCTCTATGTATATAGCGGTGGTGAGGTCGGGAAGCTTACCGAGTTCAACAGGGGATTCCTTGAGGTTTTCGATGTCGGGAGGCCAAGATACTTTAGGTTTAAGGCTAGTGATGGGAAAGAGATCGATGGATGGATCCTTATGCCCCCAGAGAGCGCCGTTAAGGAGAACAAGAAGATCCCGTGGATCCTATATATACACGGCGGCCCAAAAACAATGTATGGCGAGGGATTCCTATTCGAGTTCCATCTCCTAAGCCATAAAGGATTCGCAGTTGTATACACAAACCCGAGGGGTAGCGATGGCTACTCGGAGGAGTTCGCCGACATAAGATGCCGCTTCGGCGAGAGGGACTACCAGGATCTTATGGAGGCTGTAGACTACGTACTCAAGGAGTTTGGGGACCGCCTAGACCCCGTAAACATAGGTGTTGCTGGAGGTAGCTACGGTGGATTCATGACCAACTGGATAGTGACCCACACAGACAGGTTTAAGGCGGCCCTCACAGAGAGATCTATAAGCGATTGGATAAGCAAGTTCGGGACAACCGATATAGGCTTCTACTTCAACGCCGGGCAGATAGGCTGCGGGAAAACACCTTGGGAGGACCCCGATACATACCTAGCTAAAAGCCCAGTAATGCATGTTAAAAACGCTAAAACACCCACGCTCATAATCCATAGCGTGGAAGACTATAGATGCTGGCTCGATCAGGCTATAGAGTTCTTCACAGCCCTAAAGCTCAACGGCGTTAAGACAAAGCTAGTCATATTTCCCGGAGAGAACCACGAGCTGAGCAGGAGCGGAAAGCCCAAGCACCGTGTTGAGAGGCTTAAAATTATAGTTGAGTGGTTTAAAGAAAATCTATACGGCTAGATAGATCCATGAGAGAATCCGCACCTTCCCTATATGCCAGCTCAACTATCTTTCTATACAGATTGATCTGAGGCCTAAACACCACACCCCTATCAGTGTATTTGATATAAGCTATATTTCTCTCCACAAGCATTCTCCCTGCATCATATAGGTCGGGGTCCCTCTGCGCTGGATAGCCATCTACAAACAGCCTATATATCATCTCTATAACCCTTCTAGAGCCTATGCCCATTCTCTTACCTATAACGCTAATAGCATATTCGAAATCACCTACCATATTTAAGATATAGGTTTTTAGATCATCCCTCGACCTAGGGCATATATCCCTAAGGTATCCCGGGACACCACCAACTATAGATATGAACCCGCTATAACCCACACTACACCCCCACCTACCGCTGTACTCATCAAATAGAGCCTTGAAGTGGGCACCATCCATTTCCTCAACCAGAAAATAACCTGTAGAGTAACCAACCAATCTGCTGCGTAGCTCATGATCCATCACCAAGAATCCCTCACTTATAGTGGCTATAAATCTAGCATTTATATCGCTTCTTTTAGCAAGCAGCCCAGCTACAGCCTCAAGATCCTTCATCAGCTCTCTACTGCTACCCGCACCACCAAAATATCCAGGCATAAGGTGGAATTCATCTACAAATACTATTAATTCTTTTGATAGATACTGACGTATTACGTCTCTAACCATATCTATGATTTCTAGAAGCATACCTATAAGGCTGGATTTTTTCTCCAGATGAGTCTTCACAATACCAGTAAGCTCTTCTCTAAACCTCTGAAAGTCGGCTTTCAATTTATCCGCATTGAAGCCTAGAGAATCTACTCTTTTTTCTCTAGCGTCTACTACCAAGAAAAAACCTCCGCCACTATTTTTCTTGATCCAGTATGACATAAGCTCGCTTTTCCCCACATTCCTGGGGCCATATACAATCAATGTTCTATGGGCCTTAAGATACCGATCCAAAGCCTGAAGCTCTCTATACCTATTATAGAATCCAACACCAAGAGACGTTCTATAGCTACCGTCGACATATAGCTCCATAGCTTAGCTCCATAGCAATTATATAGGCAACCCAGGTCTAGAATGTGGTGGCGCCGGGGGCGGGATTTGAACCCGCGCGGGGGTGGTCCCCACCGGCTTAGCAGGCCGGCGCCCTACCAGGCTAGGCGACCCCGGCCCAAAATTATTATGTGGTTTGCTCTTTTAAAAGTTTTCTGTGTTTTTAAGTTTTATATTGTTTCTATAGCTATTTTTGGTTGGTGTATATCTTGTATCGCGAGCTTGTTGAGGAGCTGTTCCGGATCCCCTCTCTATCTGGTGTTGGCTTATTCGGTTCTGGCCGTTTTCTTGCTGTTGTATCGAATAGATCTGGTGTTAATCAGCTTTGGAGCCTCGATCTGGAATCGCGATCTATGAGACAGATATCCTTTGGCGATGATAGGGTCATGCATGCTGACGTAGCCAGGAATCTGGATCTAGTCATATTCGCCAGGGACCGTGGAGGAAACGAGAGGCACCAGATATATGTAACGGACTCCCAGGGTAGAGAGAAGCAGGTATCGAACCTTAAGCCGGTTAGGGTGACTGGCATAAAGCTCGATGATAGAGGGGAATCCATAGCTTTCACATATAGCGATGAAGACTCAAACTTCCTGGCTTTAATGAAGCTGGATGGCTCATACGAGAATCTATATGAAGTTAAGAAGGGCATATTTGTGTCGGATAGAAAGAAGGCGCTGATAGCGTGTAGCGGGAGAACAACGGATAATCCCTATTCTACAGAGATCATTATATATGATCTAGAGAAGTCAGAGGCTAGAATCAAAACCCCTAAAGAGGGCTCGATGAATACTGCACCAAAAATAGATCCTGAAGGGAGGAGAGTGCTGTTCAAAACGGACTATAGGGGGTTTAACGAGCTAGCTATAATGGATCTTGAAACAGGAGAGGTGAGGAATACAGGATCACAGGTTCACGGCCTGGATTTCGGGCCATACGGGTGGCTTGAGGATGGCGGTGGGATATGGTATGTTGCGTGGAAGAATGGTAGGTCGAGGCTGGTCATAGAGTATCTTGGAGGTGACTACAGAGAGATCGATGCGCCAGAGGGATCCATATCCTACGCGGAACAGCTGGATAGTGATAGCTTCATAATACAGCACTCAAACATGAATATGCCGCCGGGCATATACGAGGTTGGGCTGGGGAGGAGGCCCAGGGCTATATATACTCAGGATGTTAGCGAAGATCTAAAAAGATCTATGGGCAAGCCAGAATTCATAACATACAGATCATTCGACGGTCTAGAGATCCCGGCATATCTAGTAAAATCCCCGAAAGCCAAGACACCAGGCCCAACAGTGGTGTGGGTCCATGGAGGCCCATGGTGGGAGGTGTCCGACGAGTGGTTCCCAAGCATACAGGCCTTTGTTGTCTCGGGCTTCCATGTTATAGCACCGAACTTCAGAGGATCAACAGGGTACGGCTCCGAATTCATGAAGATGAATATAGGCGATGTCGGGGGAGGGGACCTCAAAGACGTGGTTAAGGCTAGGGAGTTCGCTATTGAGAAGGGTATAGCTGACCCCGGCAGGGTATTTATATTTGGAGCGAGCTACGGGGGGTACATGACGTTTCTGGCAACCGTTAAGGAGCCCGATCTGTGGAGGGCTGCAGCAGCGGCTGTAGGCGTTGTCGACTGGATCGAGATGTATGAGCTGTCAGACGCCATATTTAGGAGCTTTATAGAAAGGCTATTCAAGGGTAAGCCTGATGAGAGGAAGGATCTATATATAGATAGATCCCCAACATACTTCGCCGAAAACCTGAAGGCGCCACTACTGATATGGCATAGAGCAAACGACTCCAGGGTGCCCCTAAAGCCCGTATTGAAGTACGCCATGAAGCTGCATGATCTAGGAAAAACATTCGAGCTTCACGTTGTGCCGGAGGAGGGCCATGGCCCCCAGAGGGTTGAGAACATACTGAGGCAGATGCTTGCTATAGTTGAGTTCTTCAGGAAATACGCCTAACCTAATCCGTATCCGTTGAGAAATATTCTTACTCAAACAATAATAATTTATGGAACCCAGATGTCGCTATCGAGATACATAATAACGAGATCAATAATAATGTTTCTCGTTTTTTTGGTCTCCATAATATTTTTCTTTATATTTGTGAGAGCCCTACCAGTCCCCCTCTCGGGGGGAAGCCTGTTTCTGCCGAGCCAAACTGACCCCTTCCTGATGAGTGTTTTAAGGAACCAGGATGACCCTAGATTCACGGGGCTGGTGGAGTTCACTATAAGGACATTCGGGCTAGACAGGCCGCTGATACCGGATCAGCTGCTGCTGTTTCTTAAAAACGTATTCACATTCGACTTCGGCTACTCACTCTACTCGAACAGAAAGGTGTCCGACGAGATACTGGCTAGACTACCATACACATTAGCGCTATACGTCTTCGCAACAATAGTCCCGATAGTTTTCGGCTACTACGTAAGCCTCTATCTAGCTAAAACACGGGGAAAGGCCCTGGACACCCTTCTTACCCTATCCGGTATAGCCGCGTTCGTTATGCCCCCATGGATAATGCTTCTGCTGATATACATAGTGTTCGCCTACATACCCAAAACAACATTCGGAGTATACATAGTACCCCTGCCAGTCAGGCCCCCATCACCCTCGGAGCTTAGCCTCAGCAATATAGCCTACTGGCTATGGTATCTGACACCCCTATATGTGGCCTCGCTAGTCTCCTTCTTCGGGTCATGGGCATACTTCTTCAGGCAGCTGGTAATAGCGGAGATGGGTAACGAGTACGTTACGACAGCTAGAGCCAAGGGGCTCAGCGACGAGACAATAATATTTAGGGAGATAACACCAAACCTCAAGCCCCCGATAGTGACTAGGCTTGCATACGCGATGCCGGGAATATTCGGCGGGTCTATAGCTATCGAGATACTTTCATCGTGGCCCGGGATAGCTTACTACGCCTATCAGGCGTTCCAGAACTACGACTACCCAGTGATACTTGCCTTCTTCGTTGTATCAGCAATGCTTGTGGTTATCTCGCTGTATCTCGCTGACGTCATTATAGCTATAATAGATCCTAGAGTCAGGATAGGCGAGAGGTGATGTGTGCTTGAGCCTTTCATCAGGGTCGCATGTATCGAGCGTTTCAGAGATCATATATATAATCCTGAAAAGCAGGAAAGGAGTGCTGGGGCTGGCTATAGTTATATCCTACCTGATTCTCGGGTTTCTGGGGCCAACATACCTAATTGATCCTGAGGCAACAAGCCAGCAGGTAGCCGACACCCTAGCAGTCCCTGAATGGTTCACATTCTTCAACCCTAACATACCGGTGAACCAGGAATACATATTCAGCGGGTGGAGGCTTGTCGCTGTAGAGAGGGAGGGGCGTCTAGAGATAGAT
Source organism: Desulfurococcales archaeon (assembly GCA_026990885.1). GTDB lineage: Archaea > Thermoproteota > Thermoprotei_A > Sulfolobales > AG1 > WANO01. The sequence goes on along the minus strand of JALXCO010000222.1, from coordinate 26,840 downwards.
ATGGATGGGAACACGATCAAGGTGTCGGGTGGTGGGAGAGGGGTCCTTATAGTTGAGTCCGTAGATCGATTCATATACACGAAGGACCCCCCAAGGTCTATATTAGCAACAGTAAACTACACGATAGATCTGAGAGGCGAGACGTCTCCAGGGTACTCGGTAACGTACTACCTCTACAACAGCGACCTTGAGGGATCATTCAGAAACATAACCCAGGGAGACTCCTACTATATTGTTCCAAGATGGTACTACATATACTATAGAGACCCGCCGTTTAGCGTGCTCAACATGCAGCAGTTCGAGCACACGAACAAATCTATAGAGACATCGATTAGGCTTCCCTACCACATGATCAATTCCTTCCAGCCGTATAAGATACCGATATACGTTAACCCAGTAAGCGAGCTAATATTCTCGAAAGACACGGCTATAAGCATAAGAATAAACATAACCTACATATGCGAGCCAGCAAGCAGGTGCGGAAATACCGAGGCGGTGTTTGGTCTGGGAGACGTGAAGATAAGGATTTATGGGCTAGCCTACGGTGTGATGGGAACGGATCATGCAGGCAGAGACGTGTTCGCGCAATTCCTGCTTGGGGCACGTGTAGCCAATATATTCGGTGTAAGCGCCGCCATAGTGATCGTGTTCTTCGGAATACTCCTAGGCTCCATAGCCGGGTATAGGGGAGGCAGCAAGCTAGACCACCTAGTATCGTTCATAACCGACATGACCTTCATGCTGCCTGGACTCCCACTACTTATAGCTGCATCACTCTTCTTCGGGAGGAGCACGCTGGTTATATATATAGTTATAATCATGCTCTCCTGGCCGGTGATAGCCAGGCTATCAAGATCGTGGGCCCTAGCGCTCAGGAACGAGCAGTATGTGGAGGCGGCTATAGCGCTTGGGGCGGGTTCAGGGAGAATAATAAGGAAGCATATCATCCCGGCAATGGTTCCACTTATAGTGTATGGAGTGGTTATAGAGGTCCCCACAGTCATATTCAACGAGGTGCTTGTCCAGCTACTTGGATTCGGGGACCCCACATTCCCTTCATGGGGGAGAATGCTTAACCAAGCCTACTACGAGGGTGCCCTGGTTAATGGCGCGTGGTGGTGGATTCTTCCACCCCTCACCGGGGTGGTTTCATTCACACTGGGATTCGTGCTGATAGGCCTAGCCCTGGACGAGTACGTGAACCCCAAATACAGGTTTGAGAAGGCTGTAGAATCGAAGGGGCCGTGATCTTAGAGTCCCCATACAGCTTGGCTCAAAGGAACTTGGATCTGTACTCACCCTCAAAATAACCAGTTCTCGAGTCTCTAATCACGCTCCAAGGAAGCTCGGATCCTAGCTCCCTCCCCGATGTTACGTAGCCCAGATCTATTCCCAGACCCCTGGCAGCCCTCAGAAAGCCGGCTAGAGAACCGTCACCATTTAGGGCCCACTCAACTATAGCCCTACCAATCTCGCTACCGCCAAGCCCGATTGCGGCGGTTACATAGGCAACCCTGTAGTCTAGAAACTCGATCTCTATAGAGCCCCTCAACAGGCTTCTCCTCAGGAGCCTAATCTTCCTCCTATACTCATCTTCACTCATCAACCCCAGCCACTGCATAGGTGTTTGGGGCTTGGGTATCAGCGGGTTTACGCTTAAGTAAACAATCCTTCTGCGGGGTCTACCCCTGTAGCTCTCAACTATCCTGTTTGCGGTCTTAGCGATCCCCTCCACATCGCCATCATCCTCGCCTGGGAAACCAATTATGTAGTAGAGCTTTACTGTCTGGATCCCTATCCTCAGGGATTTAGATGCCACATCAACCACGGACTCGATGGAATAGGGCTTCCTGATCAGGCACCCAATCCTCTCAGACGCGGTTTCCGGAGCTATAGTTAGGGTTTTCTGTCCAAGCATACCGATAAGCTCCAGCCTATCATCGTTTAGGGTCTCCAGCCTGATAGATGGCAGGCTAGCCTTATAGTTGTTTGAGACCAGCCACTCAAGCACCCTATCTATCTCGGGGCTGTCGAAAAGGGATAGCGAGAAGAATACAACCCTATCCACACCAGCTATAGATGCGCCCCTCTCAATGATATCTATGAGGGTCCCCGATCTCCTGAATCTAAACGGAACAAAGATATGGCCCTCCATACAGAATGAGCATGATCTATAGCACCCTCTCGTCGCCTCAACCCTCAGCCCGTAGCCGTAAACCAGATCCCTGCTGCTGGATTCATACTGGTATATAGGGTGGTGGAGCCTATCAAGATCTCTGACCCAGGCCCTCTCAACACTATTGCCTAGCTCAGGTATGTAGGCTCCGGGGACCCCACTGATCTCCTCTATAAAAGACCTGTAGCCACCGCTATGCGCATCAGCATACTCCTGGAGCCCAGCCAGAAAGGGTTCGGCCTCGCCCACAACGGCTACATCAACTATATAGTCCAGGGGCCTTGGATTGCCGGTTACAGCGGGACCCCCAACAATAATTATAGGGGTTCCCCTCCTTCTATCTCTATAAGGCTCGATACCGTTCTCGATAAGAGCCCTAACCATCGTGTAGTAGTCCAGCTCGTAGGATAGGGAGAAGAGTATATAGTCGTTCCTGGCTAGAGGCCTCCCCGAATAGTACCCAACCCACAGCCCGTTTTTCCTATGGTCGGAGAAATACAGATCTATAGAGAGCCTTCTCGGATCGAGAAACTCCCTAACAATATACGGGAACAACCCCCCAAAGGCAGCTCTCCTATATATCGGGAACACAACAGCTATCCTCGGGCATCTCCTGCATTCATCCAGCCTAATCATTACCCAGTTGCCCCCCACCGATCCTGGATAATAGCCCATTATCTATAAGGTACCTCTCAATAAGCTTCCTAACACCAATCCTAATAATCTCATTTAGAGTTGCCGCAGTAATATTGAGCTCCCTAGAGAGCTCAAGCAGCGTGGTCCCCCGAGGCTTGTTAAAGAACCCTCTACTATAGGCTAGAACCAGAACCTGCTCCTGCCTCTTAGATATTCTGGACCTACCCACAGAATCCAGACCCCTCATACCGATAACAAAGGGCCTTAGATTACTGGTGTATAGGTGCTTCAGCACCCTCTTCAGATGGGAGGTCCCCCTAACCAGAACACTAACGACGGGCTTCCAATCCCTTATATACTGGTTCAGCAACACTACATCGAGCTCCCCCAACACCACATGCTCGAGGCATTTATCAACTATAAAAAGACTCCTGCCGTTACCCAGCTTATACACCCTAACCCCGCTCGGGAGATCTCTATCCTTCACGTCGCTGCTGCATCTATACCCTATATAATAGATCCTTGAGCCCCCAGACTGGATCCCCAAAAACTGGAACGACTCGCACATGTGGGATATATACTGTATCTTGCAGCCTCTATGCTCTATAAGTATATCGGTTATAAAATACCTCATACCACGCACCTTAAATTTAAGGTGACCCATATTTATAAATTTTTAGCATTAATTAAAGGGTGTATCACATGTCCGCACCCACAGGAGAAGAGCTCAAGAAATACGAGAGAATAGTTATAGATCAGGACATATGTATAAGCTGTGGCGCATGCGTAGCTGTATGCCCAACACAAGCCCTTGAGATGGATGAGAACGCTAAAGCAAGGCTGATATGGGACCTCTGCATAGATGATAGAAGCTGTATAAGTGTGTGCCCCGTGAACTGCATCTGGCAAACCAGCCAGGCGCCCGATGATTCAAAGGCTAAGAGTGGATGGTATAGGTTCTCCAGGGAGCTAGACGATACTGAAAAGAAGATCTTTGAGGAGTGGAAGCAGAACTATGGCATAACAGGCGATCCCATCCAATAGCTATAAGCGATTTATGATCTTGCAGAACCCTCAAGAGCTAGCCAATATATTTTCAAATCCTTCTACTCAGCTAAGATATTATAGACGGACTTCTATATCCCTAGGTACCTCACCCTATAAGTGCTCTATCGATGATATTTATGTGGGTTAGCTGATACAGGTGTTATCCATGGTTAGAAAGAAAGATATAAGAAGAAAGATGTCGTCCAGCGGTGTAGACGTTATAGTGGGCAAAAATGGCCTTACTGAAGGGATCGAGAACGAGATCAAGCGTAGACTAGAGATATCGGGAATGATTAAGGTTCGCCTCCTAAAATCCGCTAGAGCTAAGGTGAGCGATGAAGACATGGCCAGGCTTGCTGAAAGGGTTGGAGCTGTAGTTGGTGAGGTCAGGGGCTACACATATGTTCTCGTGAGGGTTAGGGGGAAGAAGAGATCATAGATCTATATCTGCACCATAGTTTATATCTCTATAATTACCGATATAATTAAGGCTGTTAAACTTTAAAAGTGAGCTAGAGAATTATAACAGGTTTAGATGGTGTTATTATGGCTTTGATGCAAACATATAAGTCTAACCTCAACCCCGATTGGTGCCCGGGATGCGGCGACTACGGTATATTGAATTCAGCCTTGATGGCCTTCGCCGAGCTCAAGCTGGATCCCTATAAAACAGTCGTGGTTGGGGGTATCGGCTGCTCAGGCAAGATACCCCACTACTTCAATGTACACGGTGTACACACTCTTCATGGAAGGGCTGTAACTTTCGCCTCGGGCCTCAAGCTGGCTAACCCGGAGCTTACTGTGGTTGTTTTCGGGGGCGACGGCGATCAGCTGGGTATAGGTGTGGGCCACTTCGTCTCTGTGGGTAGAAGAAACATCGATATAACGATAATTATACATAACAACCAGGTCTACGGGCTAACCAAGGGTCAGGCCTCCCCAACCCTTCCAAGAGGCATAAAGACTAAGGCCCTGCCGATGCCGAACATGCAGGACCCCATAAACCCGGTTAGATTGGCTCTCGCGTCAGGATACACCTTTGTAGCTAGGGGATACGCGTATAATGTTCAGCACCTGAAGGAGGTTATCAAGAAGGCTATCCAGCACAAGGGTCTATCGGTTGTCGAGGTCCTCCAGCCATGCCCCACATACAACGATGTATACACTAAAGAGGTCTACGCCCAAAAGATTGCCTACCTCGAGAAGGAGTTTCCGGACTGGGACCCCGTGGTGAAGTCCCCTGAGGAGGCTGGCGATAAGATTAAGAGGGCCTGGGACCTCTCGGATCTCTACGGAGACAAGATATATGTCGGGGTATTCTACCAGAACCCCCACGTCCCAACATATGAGGAGAGGATAGCCAACAGAATACCTGGCTACCTCAAGATCCCGCCAGCCAAGGTGCCGATAGAGGTTAATGGTAAGCCTATAGCTAGTGTGGAGCACATACTGAAGCCCAGAATGGTTTAGCCATCCCGCATGCATATCGTAGATACAGTATGTCTCAATCCCCACTTTTAACCGGGCCGGCTTCCTGGCGAAAACAATTTAGTTAACTACGCATTTTCTCTGGAGGTCCCTGTTCCTCCTCTATTGGGGTTATAAGGCTCCGCTTAACCTCTTAGCTAATTAGCTAATTATCTGTCTAATGAAATACTAGATCAGGGCTGGAGCTGTGTGTGGAGCAACATAGCAAGCGTGTTTTGCGGGTAGGTTCTGATGGTTATAGTATATAGGGTGGATCCTATTAAACCACAAAAAGATATCCTGAAAGCTGCTGCAGAAATCATTAGACGGGGCGGGTTGGTTGCGTTTCCAACGGAAACAGTGTATGGCCTTGGGGCCGATGCATTCAGCACTGATGCTGTGAAAAAGATCTTCAGGGTTAAGGGTAGGCCTGCTGATAACCCGCTGATAGTTCACGTATCCAGCAGCGACCATATAGATGTTCTAGCCCGCGACGTGCCCGAGGAGGCATATAGGCTGATCGAGAAGGCGTGGCCGGGACCCCTAACCATAGTTTTGAAGAAGAGGGCAGAGGTCCCCAAAGTAACTACAGGAGGCCTAGATAAGGTAGCCGTTAGATGCCCCGCCCACCCAGTTGCTCTAGAGCTTATAGATGAGGCCGGCACCCCGATAGCTGCTCCAAGCGCCAATAGATCCGGTAAGCCTAGCCCGACAAGGGCTGAGCATGTGTTGAGGGACCTCGGGGACAGTATCGATGCCATACTTGATGGTGGTGAGGTTTTCTTTGGTGTTGAATCAACAATTATAGATCTGACTACAGATCCCCCCACACTTCTAAGGCCTGGACCAATAGATGTTGATTTTCTAGAGAAGGCTATAGGCAGGGTAAACATACCTAGCTTCGCTAGGGGGTTCGGGAGCGCCGATAGGGCTCTATCCCCCGGTACGAAGTATAGGCACTATGCTCCAGATAGGGCTTTAATCCTTATAGATACCGCGGATCCTGTTCCGAGAGCTATCGAGGTAGCAAGATCATTTATAGGTGAGGGTTTAAGAATATGTGTACTTGGCCCCAAAGAGTATTCCCGGTACTTCGAGCCTCTGGGGGTGGTCTACCTCTCCTATGGGTCTATAGATAACCTGTATGAGGTGGCTAGAAACCTATACTCCAAGCTTAGAGAGATAGACCAGCTGGATATAGATCTATGTATAGCTCTACCCGTAGAAGAGAGGGGTATAGGATTAGCCATCATGAATAGGTTGAGGAAGGCGTCATCCAGGATAGTTAGGTAGGGAGCAAGGCTTTCCGGCTATTCTTCATTGCGATTCTAGAGGGTAAACCCTATGCGACTTTATCAGCTCGGTATCGGAGATCCATACAGCCGTGGGTTTGCATGATAGCATCACACACCCCTTCTCTATATCTTTAAGATCCAGCTCACAAGAACATATGCCTTCATCCCTGCTCACAAGCTTTAGATGAAGCCTGTCACCGCTGACCTCTAATTTAACCTCTGAGGGTTTCTTGGAGAGTTTTGGTAGGTATAGCTCATATAGCTTATCTTTATAGTTTATCTCAATATACACATCGTACCTCCTATCGCCGGTCTTGATGACTTTATTTAGTTTGGCCGATACCATCGCTACCCCAATATAATATATACGCAACACATATAATATGGTATTATAGTGGGTGGTTCTAGAACCTATCTAGAGCCATTCGGGACCGGGGCTTCCTCTCTGCACAAGCCATCTGGGTTTCGGTGCCTGTATTCTAGATCAGTTGTAGAAGTAGCGGGACGTGCAGGGCTATTATGAATAATCCAAAACCTATATTGAACACATACACACTCGCCCTACTGGAGAAGACAGTCAGAAACTTTATTAGCGATACCCCTACAAGAAAGGTTAAGCCTATGGCTAGAGCGCCTGTTAAGGGGTCTATATATGATCCAGGGCCTCCCGCACCCATATAGAGAGATACCACCCCAGCGGTGAGTGTAGCTGGTATACCGCCTAGAACCATGTATTTAACCGCTGTCGAGGGCCTATACCCGAGATAGATCAGCGTGAATAGCGTTAGAGCGCTCCTCGATAATCCGGGGAGTATGGCTATTCCTTGGGCTACTCCATATATTATTGAGGATCTGGTGTCGGGTGTGTGGCTGCCTGATCCTCTATGGCTCGGGCCAAGGCTCCTAGATCCCGCTTTCTTGAGTAGAATGCCGCTAGCTACTAGAGCTACACCTATAAAGATATTTACCTGATCCAGATACATGGTGAGGTTGGGTATAATATACAGATATATAGGTGCGGCGACAGCTATAGAGGACGCGTAGCTCACAGCCAGAAACCTAAAGTTTTCCCTCCACCTTTCCCCCAGGAGGTCCCTGGCATAGTATGCCAGCCCGGACAGTGCTGTTCCTAGATGAAGCATTAAGGCTATATCTAGAGCATTCCTCGGATCGAGCTTCAGCACGTTGAATAGATAGAGAACAACCTGCCCGCTACTGCTTATTGGTAGCCACTCGCTTACGCCCTGAAGTATTGATGCGTATATGATGCCCTCTAGAGTTGGCTGCATTGTTTTCATCTGGCTATCTTCTTGATTATGTACATAGCTATTATAGGCATGATCACGGTTGCGTCGCCATATATATATGTGTTGCGGGACCTCTCTTTGAGTTTTCCCCAGCTTATAGCCTCCCTCGGCCTAGCCCCGCTCAGCGAGCCGTCCCACTCGATCGCTGTGGTTATATATATGGCGTAGTCTAGCCCCTCCTTGAACTGGTTCCACCATATTGTGTGGTGCTTGCTTATTCCTCCACCAAGTATTAGTGCTCCGCTAACTCTTGATTTAAATACTAGCTCGGCCAGCTCATCCATGTCTTTGAATAGATCTATTTTCAGTCCAGTGACCTTGGATCTGGTATATAGCGCGGTGCCGAAGGCGCCGTCCGTGATGCCCGGGACGTATATGGGTATGTTGTTTCTGTATGAGGCTCCGAGAATAGAGTTTCTATCTCCACTCAGCTTTTTTCCGGCCTCTCTAAGGATTTCTCGGGGTCCCCACTCCTTCTTGGCTTTGGTTAGCTCATCCACTAGTTGGTGGGTGAATCTCTCTATTATAAGCCCGTAGCTTTCTTTCGGGATCAATATATTTCCTAGCCTATGGATCTCTTTTTTAGCCAGCTCTAGATCATCCATATCAAAAGACCCTTTAAGATACCTACCCCCCATACCCTTCGCTATGTCATGGTCTATAGCCCCACATGTGGTTATCACTACATTAAATATCTTGAGGTCCAGCAGCTGGGCCAGTATCCCCCTCAGCCCCGTGGACACTATGTTACCTGTGAATGATAGGAATCTCAAATCCGCCTTATCAAGCATCTCAAGAAGCATATCTATGGCTTCATATATGCTCGCTGCCGTGAACCCGTGTATTCTGCTGTATATATCTACCAGGTCCTCGATGTCGGTTTTATCCGGATCTATATATACATCGGCTACCTCTCTCGACATATGGATCATCCCCGAACACGCTTACTCTCTCCCGATCCACATGCATCTAGGCTTCCATGGATCGCTAGCAATAATAACTATGCAACCCTGCTAAAGGCTTTCCTCAGCCTATCCCAGGTGGAGTCGAGAAGTTCAGGTAGCACCTTGGTTTCGCCCAGGACAGGCATGAAGTTCGTGTCTCCAACCCATCTAGGAACGATATGCACATGCAGGTGATGCTCTACACCGGCTCCTGCAGCCTTACCGAGGTTTATGCCTATATTGAATCCGTGGGGGCTGTATTCGCTAGATAGTATTTTGATGCTTTTAACCATGAGATCCATGATTTCGGCCCTCTCCTCCTCGTTTAGGTCCTCGAGGCTGGCTACATGCCTGTAGGGGGCTATCATTATATGCCCGTTGTTGTAGGGGTAGATGTTGAGTACAACGAAGCATGTTTTGCCCTTGTAGACTATATATGAGTCCCTGTCCGGCTTTTTGAATGATTCACAGAATATGCATGTCTTTATCTTATCCGCCTCCTTTATGTAGCTTAGTCTCCATGGCGTCCATATATTATTCAGCTTCAAATCGAGAAACACCTAATTAAATGTTGGTTACCTAAACTTAAACTTAATTTATTAGGTCTCCAGCTAAGCCGGGGGGAATGGGGTGTTGAGAAAACCGTTCTGGGTAGGCTTACATAGCTATTACAGCTATAGTCAGCTATTCTCTCTCAAGGATCTTTTTTAGGTTATCGATTGTCTCGTTTATCAGTCTCCTAGCAACGCTATCCAGAACCCTCCCACCGATAGAGCCCATCAACCCCCCGACATTCCCGTCGAAAATCCACGCAACCTTTGTTGTGCTGTCTCTGTGATCCAGCGTGAAGCTCAGGGTAAAGTCCACAGTGCTTTGGGCACCGCTACCTCTTCCATTCACCTTTGCGCTTACACCTTCATTTATCTCCGTAAAGCTCAGCTTGATGTTGAGGACCCCCCTCAATGCGCCTATACCCATTTTAACCCTTACCTGCGCTGTTTTCTCGTCCAGCTTCTCTATTTTCTCAACGCCTGGGAACGCCTTTCCCACCTTTTCGATGTCGATTAGTGATTTAAACACCTTTTCCTTATCTTGTTCTACCTCGAACTCCCCTTCATAATGTATCTTCATTTTTTGCACCTTATAGTATTTGAATTGGGATTAATAATCCTTTTAAATCGAAATAGTTAAGTTTATAACCTTATAACCATGACTTATATGGTGCAGATATAGAGAAGCGACGATGGGAGGATGAGAATGAGCTCGGATAAACCTCATGTTAGATTTTCTGTTCCACCCGAGCTGGCTGAGAAGGCGTATGAGGCTGTTAGGCTAGCTAGGGAGAGCGGTAAAATCAAGAAGGGCACAAACGAGGTTACTAAAGCTATAGAGAGGGGTCTGGCTAAACTTGTTGTTATTGCTGAAGATGTTGATCCGCCTGAGGTGGTTCTCCACCTACCGTTCCTGTGCGAGGAGAAGAAGGTCCCCTACATATATGTCCCAAGCAAGAAGAGGCTTGGCGAGGCAGCCAATATCCAGGTGGCTGCCGCTAGCGCCGCTATACTTGAGCCTGGGAAGGCCAAGGATCTTGTTGATGAGCTCAGCCGCGCCTATGAGGAGCTTAAGGCTAAGGGTAAATAGCCCAGCTATTTTAGGTAGGAGCCATATAGTTTAAGGAGGAATCTTTTTATTTTTTAACTATATCTATAAGCTGTCTAAATCTACATTTATCTTGGTGAATTGTTCAGGCATGCTGACCCAAGGTGCCCCATATAATTCTGCTGCTAGCGATGATGAGCTAGCGGAAATGTTCTCTAGAGTTGTTCTTTTGAAGGAGATAGGGTTATCTGGATTAAGGAGGCTTCAGAGATCCAAGGTTCTTGTTGTTGGTGCTGGCGCTCTAGGCTCAACTATATCTGAGCTTCTTGCCAGGATGGGTGTTGGTTTTATCAGGATTGTTGATCGTGATTTTGTAGATCTATCGAACATCCCCCGAGTGCATCTGTATGGCTATAGCGACTATAGAGTTAGAAGGCCCAAGGCCTATGCTGTTAGAGAGAGGATTACAGACATCAACCCCGGCACCACTGTTGAGGCTGTGGTTGATGAGGTTGATGGCTCCAACGTTTTTAACCTGATCGATGGTGTCGATCTCGTTATCGACGGCCTAGACAACATGGAGACGAGAATGATAGTTAATGAGGCCTGCATACATAAAGGTGTACCATATATATTCGCTGGCGTCTCTGGGAGGTTCGGAAATGTGATGCCCATAATACCCAAATCGACGCCCTGCCTAAGGTGTATACTGGGTTCGGTAAACGATCTAGATAGCCAGAATCAGTGTGAGGTTATAGGAACAGATATAGTTACGGTAACCATGGTTTCGGCTGTGGTCGCCAAGCTGGCAGTAGATATCCTTCAGGGCAGGGGCGCTGATGGGCTATACTATATAGATGTAAATAGGTTCGAAATCACCAAGATACAGGTTAAAAGAAACCCTAGATGCCCTGTATGTGGATTGGGTAGGTATGAGTTTCTCGATGCAGAGAGAAAACGCTATGGAGTCATGCCCGTGTGTGGCTCTCCAGGCACCTTTAAGGTGAGGCTTAACATGAGTCGCGGGGAGTTGGTTAGGCTTATTGGATCTATTGATCGGGGTGTTTGGAGCGTAAATGAATACGATGGGATCTATGTTGTGGGTAGAGGGGGTGTAGAAATAACGATCCTCAACCCGTCTCTAGCTATAGTTAGAGGTGCTAGAGATCTTCGTGACGCTATATCGTTTTTGAGGGATTTGGGCCTCGATCAATATATCTCAGGGGCACAGCAGTAAAACAACGGTAATTGTTCAGTTCCACGCTTTAGTTATGGGTGTATGGGCCATAATTTTAAAGGATTTCATGTATAACGTCTTTGTGGTGTCTACTGCATGAGGGCTATTGTTATCTGTCTGATTATAGCTATAGCTTCACTCTCTATAGCTTTTTCACCGATCGATACTGCCTGGATACTCCAGGACACATATGTAGGTTCAGGGAATCTCCTGCTGCAGGCCGCCAATGAAACTGTAGCTAACGTAACGACTCCAGGAAACGTTACTACAGTCACAACCACATTGACGGTTACATTCACATATACACCCGAGCCGATAACCATTACTAGACCCCCCACCGGCTCGGAGATAGGTGTGTGGATAGCTGGAGGCATAGTTATTGGATTATTTATAGGTGCTGGTATAGGCTACGCTATATTTGCCCAGGGAGTTACAGTTAAAAGGGAGAAGAGGCGTGGACCCAAGAGATAGCTTTTGCACCTGTTTTCTCGGGCTCTAGCCTACAGCTTGTTTAACCACGTCTATCAAGCCGTCTACGGTCTCTCTGCTTGGAGGTACGGTTATTCTTATATATTTATCGTCTTCATCGAAAACCCCTCTGAATTCCCTTATGCAGTACCCGTTTTCATGTGCTTTCTTAAGGATCTCGCTGTGGTGTTTTCCGGCGTCTAGCAACAGAAAGTTTGTGTATGATCTATAGACCTTCAGCGGGTTGATTTCCGTAAGCTTCCTATACATATAGTCTCTCAGATCGATTACCTCGTCGATGTATTTCTTAAAGATATCGTTTCTCTCGAGAACCTTAACTATGAGCCTAAGCGCTAGCTTATTCATGTGGAAGGGTAGGGTTGATCTCTTTAGTATGGAAGCTAATCTCCCTGAGGAAACTATGTAGCCTATCCTCATACCAGCTAAGCCATAGGATTTGGAGAAGCTTCTTATAGTTGCAGCGTTATCGTACTTCTTAACTAGATCAATCGATTCCCACCCCTCCGCAATATATTGGGCGTATACCTCGTCGATAGCGACAATTCCACGGGCTTTCTCTATTATCTCTTCAATCTCGACCCTGTCTAGAGGTATCGTGCCTGTTGGATTGTTGGGTATATCGAAAAATATCAATTCTGACATGGAGGCTTTCTCGGTGAGGTCCCTTAGATCAGGCTTCAATGTATCCCTATCTATCTTGCTCTCTATATAGTTTAAGCCCTTAGCAAGCGTTCTCGTCCTATATATTGTGAATGACGGCTTCAACGCCAATACCGTTGCCTTCCCCGGATTAGCCTGGCTAGCTAGGTTTAGCAGAGTGTCTATGGCGTCATCCGCACCGTTGAACAGTACTATCTGCTCGGGATCGACATTGTGTACTCTAGCTAACGCCTCCTCAGCCTCTCTCCTCTCTTTTGCCGGGTATGTTCTGGGATCTATCTCCTTAGCAGCCTCAATAATTATCTCCTGAAGCAGCTCTTTAGGGATCACTAGGTTCTCGTTTAGATCGAGTGGATAAATGCATTTTCTCTCCTTAGGCTTATAGGTCTGCGTCTTCCTCAGCTCGTTATCGAGTATATCGACCACGCTCATTATAGAGCCCCTATCTATTTTCCAGGCTTTCTTTAAATGTTTTCAACCCCCTTATAAGTGCTGACACATCGCTTCCCAGAGCTATGAAGTTGTAGCCAAGCTCTATAGCTTTTCTGGCCTCTTCAGGTGTGTAGGTCATTATACCTATAATCCTCTTCCTCTCCACGGCTCTACTGGCTATTTCGCTAAGCATCTTCTGCATATATGGGTTGGCGAAGTCTCTCTCAACACCCATATTCATAGCGAGATCGTTAGGCCCCACAAACACTCCATGGATCTCCTCCACCTCGAGTATACTATCCAGATTCATTAATGCTTCTCTCGTTTCGATCTGTACTAGAAGTAGAATGCTCCTAGACTGCTCAACATACTCTCTAAGCGGAATTAGCCCATACCTAGAGGCTCTGCGGGGTCCCACACCCCTAATCCCCTTAGGTGGGTATGACGCGTATCTAACTAGATCCCTAGCATCCTCCTCGCTATTTATTAGGGGAGCCAGTATGCCATCAGCCCCGATATCTAGGGCTCTCTTCACATACACAGGATCATTTAGCGGAACCCTCACAACCCCAACTACAGCATCATTGGCCAAACCCATCAGTAGCATTTCGGCGTCATAGAAGTCTAGTGGGGCGTGCTCCATATCGATTACAACCCAGTCGAGCCCTATATAGGAGGCTATCTCAGCTATCTCTGGGCTGTTTATGGTTATCCAGGTCCCTAGGCTGTACCCCTTCTCAGATATTCTATCAACAAGCAATTTATAGGGATTCTTCATACGTAAAACTATGTATAGAGGCTTAAAATATGGTTCTATACATATACTTAAAGCTATGTTGCGAGCAGTGTTTTTATAGCATAGCAACGATCAGTTCGTGTCTTGGAACTTTGATCACATAGTACTCTTCACGTTTACATCCCTTTCCTCGCCATAAGCCTTGCGTAGTTTCTCAAGCTAAATCAGCCCAGGCAACTACTTCTCCATCTTTTATCGCAGCCCACATGCCTGGAGCTACTTTATCGAGTTCGCCGGGCTTCACAAGTTCTATAGCTTTAGGCATATCAGGAACTCCACACCATGTATTGTTGAGTCCTTGATATATGTCTACTTCGATATGCCATCTAGGTGTTATCTATGTATCCTTAGGAGCGAAGCTATCTCGATGGGATAGAGCATTCTTATTGTTTGGTGCGGCGGCCGGGATTTGAACCCGGGATCGCCGGCTTGGGAGGCCGGCGTCCTAGACCAGGCTAGACGACCGCCGCCATTATTTTTGATTCTTTGAGGGATTTTATTTTTGTCAGTGTGGGCTGATTAATGTTTATATTGGTTTTTTACAGAACATGTGTTTGGTGACGGTTATTGGTTAGGATTGAAGAGATCCTCGATACTGAGGAGATCAGCAGCACCCAGAGTAGGATCATATGGATAGCCAGGTTCTCATGGGCCTTTGTGGCTATGGAGATAATACTGATATCGTTCACCCTACCTCTCTTCGCAGAGATCTTTGGTCTCAACCAGATCCAGCAAGGCATACTCGCCTCAGCTGTGCTGCTTGGCGATATCGCCGGAGCGGTTATTTTCGGGAGGTTAAGCGATGTTGTAGGGAGAAGGCCTGTTTTCCAGATCTCCCTCATTTGGTATAGCCTATTCACCGCTTTAACCGCTTTATCTACGGGGTTCTACGATCTCTTAGCGTATAGATTTCTTGCCGGGGTCGGGCTAGGCGGCATGCTTGTTGTTGATCCAGCGTTATTAAGCGAGTTTCTACCCCCCAGGAAGCGTGGTATGCTTATGGTTAGCATGGATCTGTTCTGGCCTGTAGGAAGTATAATAGCTCTAGCTCTAGCGTATGTTTTTCTAGAGATTGGCGGCGGGAACTGGAGGGCGCTTTTTCTCGCTGCTGCCTTTCCGGCATTTATAGTGGCTTTATTCAGGCTCTATGTGCCTGAGTCCCCGTTCTATCTAGCCAAGAAGGGTGATTTGGGAAAGGCGTCGGAGGTTCTGAAAAGGCTTACTGGAAGGGATATTGATCCTGGATCAATAGAGTTCGCCGTGGAGGAGAAGGGAAGCTTCAACGAGCTCTTCTCACACTATGGCCGGAGAGCTCTGGCCATGCTGTTTGCCTGGTCGGCTCTAAACTATACGTACTACGGATTATTTCTATGGCTACCCCAGGTATTCAATGTTGTGGCCCTATACGGAAACATATGGATCTATCTAACTCTAGCGTTCCTTTTCCAGGTGCCCGGCTACGTTAGCGCTATGATTCTTGTAGAGAGGTGGGGGAGGAAAAAGACTCTGGTCACCTACCTATTCATGAGTGGGGTGACAGGGATCGTGATGGCTGCCGCAACTAGAGATGTTGTTGTGTTCACTCTAGCGGCTATAGCTGTTAGCTTCTTTAATCTTGGGGCCTGGGGCGCTGTCTACCCATTCACTAGCGAGCTGTTTCCAACAAAGCTTAGGGGGAAGGCCTTTGGTGTTGCCGAGGGCTTCGGCAAATTTATAGCTGTATTGGGCCCGATAGTCTTCGGCGTGTTGTTCCAGCTTACTGGAGATGTAACCACCCCGCTGCTGGTGACAATGGCTGTTGCTGTGGTTGGTTCGCTAGCCACACATATTCTGGCTCCAGAAACTAAGGGTATGGTGTTCGACTGATAACGATGGCTATTACTTGTATCCATACAATATGTGGTGTCTCCTTGTGAAGCCGACCCCAAGCTTTCTTGAGAGTTCAACCGTGTATCTGTCTCTTTCTAGACATTCTACTCTATCTCTGCACTCGCTCATAAGCAGGATTCTATTTTTCGGTATCCTATAGATTCTGATCAGCTCCCTTATCTCATCGAGATCGCTATGCGACGAAACAACAAACTTAAATATAGCCCTACCCATCTCGGCGAGCTCAACGAACCTTCTCAATGCATTCTCCACTATCCTATATCTGTATGGGACACTGGAATTGCTTAGCTTGGGTGATACGTTGAATAGATCTATATAGCCTTCTATAGGTTCAGGTGGAATAGTACCGTTGGTCTCAACCTCAATAAACCATCCATCGCTCTTTAGCCTAGATAGAAACTCAACCAGCCTATACCTCCATATAAGGGGTTCTCCTCCGGTTAGAACAAGATGCCTTATCCCGCTTATCGATGTCACGATCTTATATAGCTCTATAGGTGAATAGATCTGGAATCCCGCTTTATCCGCCGAGTAATAATATTCTTTCAGCCCCAGGACCCTGGCTCTATCTGGAGTTAGCCAGCTATACTTTGTGTCGCACCATGAGCAGTACAGGTTGCATAGGGCTAGCCTAACAAATACAGCTGGCTTCCCCGCGTTGAGCCCCTCTCCCTGATAGCTTTTAAAGATCTCTGATACAGCGACGTGTTCACGATCTAGCTCCCCTATACTCATACTTCCTGCACCCGCTCCAGAAGTCTTTTTCGTGGCTTTCAGGAAGATCATATGCTACGGGGTCCCTAACACCATTCATCTTGAAAGCCCATCTCCTCATATAGCACGGGCCGCATTTACCGCAGTGCTTGTCTTTACCTAGATAGCAACTCCAAGTTAGATGTAGGGGAGCCCCTATCTCTAGGCCCAGCCTGACTATTTCGTGCTTAACCAGATGCCCTACTGGATTAATGATCTTCACGATCTTTCCCGGAGAGGTTGCATAGGGTAAAGCCTTATTGAGCAGCCTGTAGAACTCGTTTTCGTTATCTGGATACGCGTTCCCTTCCTCCACATTTATGCCTAAAGCCACATAGTCGTATCCGTATGCCTCAGCTATAGCTGTGGCAACTGCGAGAAACACGAAATTTCTGGCAGGAACCCATTCGAAGGGGAGCTCCGCTCCCTCTCTACCCATGTCATTTAGATTTACTTCCCCCTCACCCAACAGTGATGACTTACCTATGACTCTGAACACGTCTGTCTCGATCTCTAGCAGGGGCACATTCAGCTCTTTAGCTATCTCTCTAACGGCTCTCGACTCTGGGGATTCAGCTAGGTGTCTATAGTTGAAGTGGAGTAGAGTTATGTCGTATCCCTTCCTCAATAGGTATGTTGCTGTGACCGTTGAGTCTAGACCCCCGCTTATAATGACCAGCGCTCTCTTGCGTTTCTTCATGCTTCTGTCTCCACTAAGATCTACAGTTCTATAGGTACCGTTTGAGCAGATCTCAACTATAGAGTAGGGCTCAACCCTCTTAACGGGGTTAGAGCTCCATGGTGGGAGTTCAGGGCTTTGGAGATGCTCGTCGTAGCTGGAGAAGAACAGCGTTTCGAGATCTCGATCCCACATCATGTAGAGGGGCTTAAAGTTTGTGGCTAGATAAATACAGTTGGGTTTAACCCTATCCAGTATAGCTAGGGCATAGCTCCCCTTTATCTCGTTGGCCAGGATCTCTCTAAGCCTGTATATGTCTCCATCCCATATCTTGTCTAGGAGTGGAGGCAGTACCGAGGTGTCTATCCTAGATATCTTTCTGATCCTGAACCTCTCCTCGATCTCAAGATCATTGGCTATAGTACCGTTATGGGCCACCGCATATCTAGAACCGATAAAAGGCTGTATATTGTTATCATCCTTCACTGGCACATACTCTGTTGTTGGCTCCGCCCTCATATTAAATATCGCCGATACCGGGCTGCGGTCTCGAAGCACCTCATATATGTCTTTATAGTCTTCTCTATCTATCTCGCCAGATCTTTTAATATAGACATAGTCACCTGAGCCCGTTACCCCCACTATGCCCCAGCTATCCCTTCCACGATCCTTAGCATTAACCATTATATCCACAAGCTTTCTGACAACAAGATCTATGTTTCTAGAATGGTTAAACCTTAAAAAACCCCCAATACTACACAACGATCATCACCTACAGCTCTAATACATATAGCCATATAGCGTTTTGCAGAGATGGTGTCCCCGCTACTAGTATTGATTTATATGAGCCCTTATTAAAATTAAATTTCTGCTGTATGTGTGTGGCAATGTGATCTATATGGGTGCAGGGAGGCGAAACATAGGCACTATCTTGGGCTATCGGATCAGGCTAAATTATATTTGATCTAACCACACTCCCATAGTCAACATCCCTCCCCACAACAACACCTGGATATATCACTGAGTACGCACCAACCTTAACCCCAGGAAGGATGGAGGAGTTTATGCCTGTCTTAACATAGGCACCAATAAATGCTCCAAGCTTTTTCCTTCCACTGCTAAGCCTTTCCCCCTTCACGGTTACCTTCACAGGGTTCTCGTCAAACCTTAGATTCGCTATAAGGGTTCCTGCACCAAAATTCACGCCTTCGCAGATGACGGAGTCGCCAATATAGCTTAGATGGGGTATTCTCGCGTCTTCATATATAACGCTGTTCTTTACCTCTACCGAGAAGCCTATCTTAGATCCCTCACCTATATATGTGTAGGGCCTAATATACGAGTTCGGGCCGATAATAGCGTTTCTATCGATGTATACCGGCCCCTCAATTATCGAGCATCCCTTCACCTCTGCACCCTCCTCTATATATACTGGCCCCCTGATCTCTGCAGACGGGCTAACCCTGCCCTTCACAACCTTGTTCCTGAGGTCTTTTAGCAGCCTTTCGTGCACATCCAGTATATTCCAGGGTCTCCCGATATCGATCCATTCATCGTAGTAGGTGGCCTCCACAACCTTGAAGCGGAAACCCATTTTTGCTGTGTGGTTTATTAGATCGGTTAGCTCGATCTCTCCCCTTGGAGAGGGCTCGATATCTTCGAGGTATTTAAGCGTTTCTTTAGAGAACCTATATATACCCCCATTTATTAGGTAGGGCCCAGAAAACTTGGGTTTAGAGGGCTTCTCATCAACACCGTAGGCAACGCCATCTCTAACATGCAGTAGCCCGTAGCTTGATGGATCAGTAACCCTAATGCCTAAAAGAGAGTTGGGTGGGGATTCTATAACTCTTTTTAGGGCGTTTTCTGAAACATAGAGATCGCCGTAGACAACTATAGGATCATCTGAGTTTATAGAGGGTAAAGCCTCCAGTAACGCGTGTCCCGTGCCCAGCTCTGTTTTTTGTCTCACGATCGATATCTCTGTCCCCAGCCTCTCAGCTATTCTGGATAGGTGCTTAGCTAGAATATCATATCTATACTCAGCTACAACAATGAATCTTTTTACACCCATTATGTATGAGGACTCTATTATTCTCTCAATGATGGTCTTGTCCAGTATCCTGATCATGGGTTTAGGCTTCACATCAGTTATGGGCCTTAACCTCTCCCCCTTACCAGCAGCAAGAATCACCATCTCCATGCTTCTGAACCTATGAAATATTGCTACTTAAATAATAAAACTCTGCGTGACAGTACCGATCTGCATTATCTACCCAATAGAAGCTCTATATGCCGAGACAAGCTTTTTAACTCTATCCTCGCAAATGGGGTTTCCAGCTCTACCATCGACCCTTATATAGGAGCCAACAATGAATCCATCCGAGTAGCCTGAAAGAGCACCGATGTTCTCGGGATCTATACCGCTGCCAATCACTATGGGTGTCTGCGTCAATGATCTAGCCATCCTGACAAGGCCGGCATCAACAGGCTCGCCAGTTCGATACCCTGTTAGAATGATCGCGTCGGCACCACCCCTCTCAACGGTGTCCTCGATGATGGTCTTGATAATGTGATCCTTTCCGCCTGAGGCGTCACCTAGATATAGGCCCTGGCTATATAGGAGGTTAAAGCTTAAGCTAGCCGAGTGCTTAACCAGTATATCGGCAAACACCTTTACTCCTGGATGATTGATTCTCACACCTTTAAGCCTTGGAGCCTCAGGCTCTATAATTCCTGAATCACTAACTATAGTTTCAGACAGGCTGTTAACCCTAATAAACCTACCTCCAGACGCCAAAGCCACCGAATAGGCCTCGACCCCAGAGTTTCTAAGGATATTCACTCCAACCACTAGACTTGTTGACCTCGCTATCTCTCTCGAAACTATAGCTATTATCGATAGGGTTAGGGGATCGGTTACACGCTTATAGTATGGTTTATCACCGAAGTTCTCGACTATAACCCCTTTAAAACCGTGCTCCTCCAGTATCTTCGCCTCCCTAAGCGAGTTCTCAATGATCTCTTCGACACCCATATCGGCACTATACACGGTGCTTGGAAGCCTAGGGAGATGGATTACTCCAATCAGGGGTTTTCTACCGAATATAGAGATGAACTCGTCAATAGTCACAGATAATGCACCTGTAGACACTACCGAATATAAGTATTTTATGTAAACCTATTTAACTGGAGAAGTGGATATGGGCTATAGATATAATCAACCGCTTGTTGGCGTTGGCTGTGTAGTTATTGATCGAGGTAGCAACATACTTATGGTTAAGAGGAGAAACCCTCCTGGAGCAGGTAAGTGGAGCATACCTGGGGGGCATTTAGAGATTGATGAAGATATATTCCATGCGGCGGTTAGAGAGCTTGAGGAGGAAACGGGTATTAGAGCTAGACCGATGGGTGTGGTTTATATAAGCGAGGTGTTCACCTCGTCGAGACACTATGTTATACTCGATGTTCTCATGGAGCCTATAGATAGCCTAGACAGCGCTGTGGCCGGAAGCGATGTGGAGGCTGTGGGTGTGTTCGGGATTAGTGAGGCTCTAAACCTAGATCTTACACCCTCTGTGAGGGGTTTAATAGAGTATATAGCGGGCAATATTGATGTGATAAGATATAGGGATCGTAGGGTTCTAGATCTAAACATATTTAAATATGACTGATCCGGTTTTATCCCTCTAGATCTACTTTAGTGTTTCTAGACGCGTATTTTAGGAGAGCGTTTCTTTTATGTATGGCTACTCTGCACGCTCTATCAACCAGATCCAATATATGGTTTATGTTGCTGGGTTTCTCAGACCCTATATACTTCTTTATTCTAGTATATGGGGCTTCCCTATACATCAGATCCAGGGGCTCAAGATCTCTTTGATCGCCGGAGTATCTATAGAGACCCCTCCTAGAGATAACTTCACCAACAATATCCGCCTCTAAACCGTACCCCCTAACAACATCTACAAGCCTCTCCGCATGCCGCCTGTTAACTATAAACAATATGGAGTCTAGGGAGACCCCTAAAGGATCTATGCCTCGGCTCCTCATGAAATCAAGCACATCCCCATCTATGAGCGACTCAACCTTACCTATATCTATGGCAAACCCCAGATTAAGGGATTCAGCCAGCTCGTTGAGGTCCCCTCTCAACCCGCCGTTGGTCACGTCTAATACAGCTGAGGCGAGCCCTATATCTCTGTTTCTGATCATTTTGATCAGGAGTCCCAGAGTATTGAAATTGATTGTTTTATCGACAACTCCTCTTTCACCCTCAAATACAGCTGCGGTAGTGATGGTTCCGCCTCCACTCCCCTCGGTCATGACGATCATATCCCCAACCTCAATGTTGCTTCTAGATATAGGCTCATGCTCAGAGAAACCCACACATCCTACAGTGCCCACAATGCGTTTACCTATAACCATGTCGCCCCCGATCCTTAATGTAGAACCTGAAAGTATTGGTATGTTGAGGAAGCCAGCCACGGCAGATACTCCGGCTTCGAGCTCCAGCAGTAGTGAGGGGTCTCCATCGTCGGCTATCCTAAGGTCTATGATGAATCCGAGGGGTATGGCTCCTTTAACCAGCACATCCCTGGCTGCGGCTCTAGCTGCGTGGAAGCCTGCTATAAGCGGGAAATAGGCTAGCCTGCTATGTATCCCGTCGATAGATGTTACTATCCATAAATCATCTAGCTTAATCCATCCCGCATCGTCCCTAAGCATATGGCTTGTGGAGCCGGTGGCGTTCGCTATTTTCCTCAATTGCTCATGGAAGAAAAAGTCGCCTAGCCCACGCGATCCTATACCCAGTTCGCCAGCTCTCACTCCGGTTATGTGTGGGCATATTATGTCTTCTGAGGAATCATCCATGCATATAGAGGTGCTTTTAGCTACCTCCTCGTAGATTATGTTGCTTATCTTTTTGAGGGATTCATGATCTAGATCCTTATATATGGAGATCTCCCGCACCAACTGATCTATAATCCCATCCCTGTCAACACCCTTACTAATCAGCTCCCTAACCAAACCCTCAAGATCGCTCATACCAATTAACCAGCGGCCTCTATCATCTCTAAAGAAGATTAAAAACTAATAAATAAGCCATCCAGAGTTGGCACGTGCTCTACCAAGGAACACTCTTTAGGCCAAGCCTATACGCACCATAGTTTGTGGCTATATGCAGGATTACCGATAGCGCTACACCTGTTATGTAATGGATCACAGTGATCTCAACCCCAACTAGATACTCTATACCCGAGATCTTAACCGCGACAGTCGCAGTAACCAGGAAAGATGTTTGATCGAGTACAGGGGCGGGCTCACCCCTCTGAAGACCAATACGCCTCTTTATAAAGGCACTTATAACATCCCCGAGCAAGGCCCCTATTGAAAGTATCAATGCATACGGAATGAACCACGGGTTATCTGTATGGACAGCATATATAGCACCTACAGAGGTGCCGAATAAAACACCGATGAAGAAACCCTCAAAAGTCTTTCCGTCGCCGAGGATTCTGTGTCCATCAAAAAGTTTTCTGCCGAGATCTATTGGTGTTCCCCTAGCTATAAATACTGGCGCGCCGTTGGCTGCCATGGCTGGGAAATAGATATATATCGTTGCAACGACTATACGCGTGAGATCTAGCAGAAATCTATAGAGCTCAGCCATTTTAAGCCATCTTCAGTTACCTTAAACAGGTATTTATCCCCTAAAATCTCTAGAACTCTGCATCCCCCTCTAGATCTGGATACCCTCCCAAACAGGTCTGTGTAGAACCTTATTAGCTTTAGGGCGGAAGGCTCGATACTGTCTCCTGTCTCTCTAATCTGTGCTGTAGCGATAACGCTTGTCCCCCTATCTGAAATCAGTTTAAGGAATGCGAGTATAGCTAGGAAGATCTGGTTGGCCCTCTCACTAAACATCGCTTCAACACGGTAAAGGCTATTCACGCTATCAACAATAACAAGCTCTGAAGCCCCCTTATCAACAAGGTGCATGATAGCTTTCAGGAGCTCTGGGAGAGTCTTTACGTTAGCGAAATATATCTTATCGCTAGGCATCTTTAGCTGGAACATCCTCTCAACTATGAGGTCCCCCTCAGTCGATATGTAGTATACATAGATTCCGCGATTTAGTATGGTTTCCCTAGATATCTTTAGAGCCAGGTTACTTTTTCCGGCTCCGGGCTCGCCATAGAGTATGAGGAATCGAGCTCCCGATCTAGATAGCTTGAGATCGAGATCCGGGTTCCCTGTATATATATCCAAGATCCCTTCCTCGAAAACGTGGTTCAGGGTACCACTATAGAGATCACCACACCCAGAATCAATACCGCGAGACCTATAGATAGCGATACGGATCTGCCTATACCCAGCAGCCTGGAACCCTCATAGGCTAGCAGCGCCGCTATAAATATGCCGAGGTAGCCAATTATATACCCGGAAACTATATAGCCAACTATGAATCCTATAAAGGCACCAACTATAGAGAACACTTCTGGAGCGCCGAGATCCTTTAATAGATGGAAGGCAACCACAGCTATAAGTACAGCTATAGTGAAGGCTATCATAAAGCCACTTATGAGGTAGCCTATAAACCCGCCTAAAACAGCTCCGACCACAACGCCCAGCAGACCAAAGATGAGCCCTAGAATAATAGAGCCTATAACGGCAACGATAACTATAATGGCTATAGACACCACCGCAGATATAATTTTGCCTCCGTAGAATAGGAAAACAGCTGATAAAGCTAGGAGTATCACCCCTAGCCATGTCCTTGCCCCCGTATCGATGAGGTATCTGTACCGATCCGCCACTAAGCCACACACCAGCGCTGTTTTATGCTACAGATCATATATTACTGAATCGCTATGACATCTCTCCAAAACTAATAATCGGTGCCACACATAATATATTTCTATATCTCCCTGTCTAAATAAATAGCACCCTAATTAGGGGTAGATTACATAACTTATCACGGGCTCCTCTTGACGAGATACGCTCTAGTTACCGGGGCCTCATCGGGTTTGGGTCGAGACATCGCTATTGAGCTCGCTGTGAGGGGGTTTCACGTTGTCCTATGCTCTAGAAACTCCCTGGCTCTTCAAGAGGTTAGGGATCATATATCCGGTCTCGGGCGTAATTCGTCTATAGAGACTATAGATCTGTCTAATATAGATGAGACAGTATCGAGGATTCAGGAGCTGCTCAACAAATACCGAGACATGGAGATCATAGTCAACAATGCGGGTGCGGGGATATATGGCCCCATAGTCGAGTATCGGGATAGGGACATCTTGAATATAATCAACCTCAACTATGTGGCTCCAGTGATCATCACGAAATACGGCTTGGCACACATGATTAGGATGGGGATTAGGGGCGCTATAGTTAATGTGTCCAGCCTTATAGTATATACACCCATACCATGGTTCAGCATATACACATCAACGAAGACCGCGCTTAAGGGGTTCACAGACTCTATAAGGATTGAGGCTAAGCCCTACGGTATTAGAGTGATTGGTGTATACCCAGGCTATGTGGAGACGTCGTTCCATAGAAACGTGATTCGAACCAAAAGCGGTGAGAAGATAGGGGATTCAGGCATACCCAGAAACCCCCTTGTGCCCAGGCACTCATCTAGATACGTAGCTAGATATGTTGTTGGCAAGATCCTTGATGAGGGCTTCAACGGAGATGTGGTTATCGGCTTCAGATACAAGCTACTGAGGATCTTGGCTATACTATTTTCGCCGCTAGTACATAGATCTCTTGAGTCCAGCTTTATAAAGAGGATAAAAACCATCGAACCCGCAGTCGGGTGATGCCGTTATTTTCTGTATAGACATACAATATAATTGGTAGTTGTCTATGAGGGATATAGATAAGTATGCACGATTAATTGCTGAGTACTGCACAGCTATATCTAAGGGGGATGAGGTCCTCATATCTGGAACTGTAGAGGCTCTCCCTCTAGTCAGAGAGATCTATAGGTTAGCCGTTAGCCGCGGCGCATACCCCAGGTTCATGGTTGATGATGAGGAGCTCACGGAGATATTCTATAGGTACGCCCCGAAGGAGGTTCTAGAGTATCTATCGCCAATAGACAGGTTCATACTGGAGAACATCGATGTGAGGATAGGGATCATATCGTCGACACACACTAAACCCCTTATAGGGGTTGATCCCTCGAGATTCCGAATCAGAAGCGCAGCCACCAGAAAGCTCACAGAGATATTCATGAAGCGTGATGGGG
Organism: Desulfurococcales archaeon; assembly: GCA_026990885.1. Classification (GTDB taxonomy): domain Archaea; phylum Thermoproteota; class Thermoprotei_A; order Sulfolobales; family AG1; genus WANO01. The sequence goes on along the minus strand of JALXCO010000222.1, from coordinate 1,173 downwards.
AGGGCAGCCTGAGATGGACTGTGACTGCATACCCCACAAAGGCTCTGGCACAGGAAGCCGGTATGTCGATCATAGATTATAGGGACTTCATCTATAACGCGTTAAAGCTATACTCACCGGATCCTGTTCAGGCATGGATAAAGCAGGCTGAGTCGCAGGCTAAGATAGCTGATAAGCTATCTAGATTTAGCGAGATAAGGATTGTGGACGAGGACACAGATCTGATCCTGAGGGTGGATGGGAGGATATGGATAAACGACGATGGGAGAAAGAACATGCCAGGCGGAGAGGTCTTCACAGGACCCCACGAGGACGCTACGGAGGGATACATAACTTTTACCTATCCAGCTCTCTGGAGGGGATACGAGATCGAGGGGGTCAGGCTCAAGTTCGAGAGAGGAAGGGTTGTTGAGGCTAGCGCCAGGAAAGGCGAGGACCTGCTCAAAGCGATGCTGGACGTGGATGAGGGCGCTAGAGTGCTGGGGGAGTTTGCGTTTGGGCTTAACTACGATATCAAGAAGCACACGAAGCAGGTGCTTTTTGATGAGAAGATAGGGGGAACTATACACATGGCTTTGGGTGCCTCGTACCCTTCCACGGGCGGCAGGAATATGTCTGCGATCCACTGGGATATCGTGAAGGATACTGGTAGAGCTAAGATCTATGGTGATGGGGATCTTATATACGAGAACGGCAAGTTCATACAGGATATACTATAATATGCTATAGAAGATCCAGAGAAGCCAAAAGCCAGAATTAGAGGTTGGCGCCGCGGCCGGGATTTGAACCCGGGTCACGGGCTGTCTGCGCCAACGGCCCGACATTCGGGGGATTAAAGGATCCTGGCCCGCATACTGGGCCGGGCTATACTACCGCGGCTCCATAATAATGATTATATGATTTGGGCTTAAAAATTTAATCTCTATCTCCGTGCATGTTTATAAGGGTATAAACGCTATATCATGAATATGGGTCTATAATGTTTCAGAGCTCGTCAGGTGGTGCAGAATGATGTTTTGCCCTAATTGTGGCTCACTGATGCAGCCCGTGGCGCCATCTAGATTCAAGTGCTCATCATGCGGCTACGAATCATCATCGAGCGGCAGTGGCAGGGTTGTTCTTGGCCAAAGAATCAAGCATAAGGAAAGGGAGAAGATTATAGTTATAGACGAC